>JAUWOA010000059.1 GCA_030612365.1 Candidatus Thorarchaeota archaeon | reverse complement strand
GGCAATCTCTACTACTTTTCTCTCCGCTTCCTGACCCTCATGACCAATCTCCTTGAAGCCAGCGGTAATAATTACAAGTGCCGTTACACCCTTCTTGCCACATTCTTCCACGACCGGGAGGACGAATCTGGCAGGGATCACAATGACAGCAACATCCACACGTCCTCCAATGGCACTCACAGACCTGTAGACTTTAAGTCCGAGAATTTCCTCCGCTTTCGGGTTAATAGGGTAGATTCTGCCCTCGTAGCCACTGTCAATGATATTGCGCAACACCGAATTGCCAAGCTTTCCTTTCGTAGATGATGCACCAATTACTGCGATGGATTTGGGATTGAACAGTATTTCAATGGCTTTCTGTCGGTCTACGGTCAAGCGATCCCACTCCTGTTGCTGATTGGTCTTGTGTGCTAGAAGAGAGTAATATAACTCCTGCCTTGCGAACCAAGGAAGACCTGTCCATTCTGACCCTCGACCTAGTATGGCATCCTGTATCGACTTGAACTACCATATACTCCTAGCGTTCCAGCAATGCTTTCCGTATTGACTCGAACTTCCAGAGATGTTTATGCGCCCTCTTGGCATCAGCTGGAGTCATAAGCGAGCAAAACCCTTCGTACATGGCTTGGGCTACACACTCCGCCAAACGAGTGTCATGTTCAAAGTCAGGTCTTTCTCTAAGCACAATCAATGCAGACTCCGGAAAGCGAAGGATTGTTTCTAGAACTTTGGGGCTTGAGAGCAAGCGAATTGATTTGGTGATATGTCTTGTAGCCCATGGCATAACATCTATGATCTTAGCACTCGTATTCTGGATTCGGTCGTGTTTTGCCAGACAATCATACATGGCTAGTCTATCCAACAGAAGATCAAGATCCCCAATATAGTCGTCCACCGCCGCAATATGGGTGTCTGCAGCTTTGTCTATAGCCTTGTGAATCTCGGAGCTGTCGCAGAGAACTGAGAAACCTGCGATTCAGTCGATGATAATGTGTACATGATAACGATAATCGGTGGCAGCGCTGACAATTATGGTCGCGATATCCCCGATTCGCCCTTCAATCGCCTTGGAAATAAGAGGATTTGATGCCCAAGGGTCTAGGTTTTTTATGTATCTAATTATATCGATTAGATTTTCTGTAGTTCTGATTGCTTGTACGATATCTGGTACTCGACTCTCCAAAGCCTCTTGAAGAGCGTTCGAATCATCGGAACTCTTGATGATGCTGTACACGAGAGTCCATGGGGATTCGGATGTTCTAATCTGCTCTATCAAGTCCGTCATCGTTGATTTCACTACACACCAAGTTGTCCAAGGAAGATACCTTGGTTTCATTCACCTGTATTGCTGAAATGTTTTAAGCTCATAGGAGTCCTACCTTGTGCTTCTAGCATTCGTCACAGACATTGTCATTGTCACGCAGTCTTGACTCCACATTCTATGCATCTCAAGGATGATTTTCTGTGAATGACGCGCGTAGCAGTTTCCCACTTCTGAAGGGGCAATCCGTACTCACACCCCTCAAGCAAGCAGTCAAGGAACGCCTTTCTTCCCAGAGTCCTCTTGTATCTCTGCCAGAACAGCAAGATATCGTTCTCAATGAACCTCCAGATGTGCTTTGGGAGTCAGGACATCATAGGAACGGATAGCTGAGGGTACATGGAACACGCAGTGTTTTCCGAGGTCAGATATCTCCGGCAACTCGCCCTCATCAGCGGGGAACAACTCGCGGTGAGCCTTGACAAGCTACTGATATGCCTCTATGATCAACTCTCACTACGAGTCTTCTCCATACCTGTTCCATGCTCCTTTTCTCCAGAATCTAATTCATGACTGGTGGATGCAAGTTCGCTCAGCGCACTACGTGTTCTCTCTGCATCCTCTTTGACTCGTTCCTTCCGTCTTGATCCCTCTAGACGATGTCCAATGGAGTACAAGATTGCAACCGAAACAACTAGAGCGGAAGCAAGTCCAATGAGCGGCAGATTGTAGATGAGAAGCTCATCCAGAGGCAACCTGGGGTCTAGTGGATCATACCCATGCGCTACCTCCCATCCATCTCCAATCCCATCACCATCACTATCGACATTGCACGGATCTGTACCTCGTTGATACTCATCGATGTTAGATAAGCCATCAGTATCACAATCGCCGTCTGCGTCGACGACTAGTGGGTTCAGACCGAACTGTACTTCCCAACCATCCGCCATGCCATCACCATCAGTGTCATTATCACAAGGGTCGGTCTCGTGTTCATATTCTTGAAGATTGGAAAGACCATCAGAGTCTGCATCACCTTGAGCATCATCGTTCAGTGGATCCAGCGTATTGGCCACTTCCCAGCCGTCCGGCATTCCGTCACCGTCAGTGTCATTATCACGTGGGCTCGTGCCGTGATGATACTCTTCTAGATTCGAGAGTCCGTCGGAGTCAGGGTCATCACCAGCATCATTCCCTGTAGCATTGAGCATGTATCGAATCTCCCAACCGTCTGGCATGCCATCACTGTCAGTGTCGTTATCATATCGGTCAGTACCAAGCTGGATCTCTTCTAGGTCGAGCAATCCGTCGCCATCACTGTCTTGGAAGGGTAGCTTGAACACGAAACAATCCGCAGTTCCACCATTGTACGAGCTGTCATATGCATTCACTGTGGGGAAATCAGAGGATTCCGTATAGCCCGTCACATACACATTGCCCATGGAGTCCATAGCAATCGAAATCCCTCTATCCTCTGAAGACCCTCCAAAGTAGTTGGAGTAACGAAGTGAGTCGCCAGTTGCGTTGATCCTGAAAACGAAGCAATCACCCTCTCCTCCGTTATACACATCACCAAGTGGACTCACTATAGGAAAGTCAGAGGAGCCTGTATCGCCTGTCACGTAGGCGTTGCCCTCGGAATCAATTGCGATGGATTGGGCGTAATCCGAGGATGACCCGCCGATGTAGGTGGAATAAAACAGTTCACTGCCAGTGGCATTCAGCTTGAACACGAAACAATCACGCGCTCCATTGTACGAGTTGTCATATGCTCTCACTGTGGGGAAATCAGAGGACGCTGTGTTTCCTGTCACGTAGGCGCTACCCTCAGAATCAACTGTGATAGATTCCCCGTCGTCCGAGAATGACCCGCCGATGTAGGTGGAATAGAATAGTCCGTTGCCCGCGGCATTCAGCTTGAACACGAAGCAGTCATCTTCTCCATTGCACGAGCTGTCATATGCGTTCACAGTGGGAAGGTCAGTGGAAAGCGTTCTTCCAGTGACGTAGGCGTTACCCTCAGAATCAATCGCAATGGCATGAGCCAAATCTATTTCAGAACCTCCGACGAATGTGGAATATACCAGTCCGCTTCCGTTGGCATTAAGCTTGAACACAAAGCAGTCTTTGTTTCCATTATGTGATCCGTCAAACGAATTCGCTGTTGGAAAGTCCAAGGACTCTGTATATCCAGTCACGTAGGCATTACCTGTAGAGTCTACTATGACAGATTCTCCCGAATCCCAGCCGGACCCACCGATATAGGTGGAGTAGACCAGTCCGTTGCCAGTGGCATTCAGCTTCAGCAAGAAGCAGTCATCTCCTCCATTGTACGAGCTATCATATGCGTTCATAGTGGCAAGGTCAGTGGAACGCGTTCTTCCAGTGACGTAGGCGTTGCCCTCAGAGTCAATCGCAATGGCATGAGCCCAATCCCTTTCAGAACCTCCGACGAATGTGGAGTATATCAGTCCGTTCCCAGTGGCATTGAGTTTAAACACAAAACAGTCAGGGAGTCCAATTAGCAGACTGTCGTTTGCATTCACCATAGGGAAGTCGGAGGATCTTGTAATTCCTGTAACATAGATGCTGCCTGTTGAGTCAACTGCTATGGAAGTCCCCACGTCAATGCTGGAACCACCAACATATGTCGAGTAGAGAAACGGATCAACGACGAGTTCCTGTGATCTGTCGAAATCCCCAACCGCGAGACCGAAAGTGCTAGGTCCCTTCGATATGAACATCATCCCCACTTCCATTAAGTCCTGAAATGCCTTGACATTGCTGTCTAGGAGCATTCCTCCTTCAATGCAATCCCCCACCAATCTAGCTTCTATGTCAAGGACATCGTAGCCATCACATCGGATTTCGATGGAATCGGGGTCTGCACCTGGTGCTATTCTGAACTCGCACTTTATGCCGTGTTTCTCTATGCGATATACGAGGCTGATTCCTGGCCAGAGACTGTCATACACGACCTGAGTGAATCCGCGGATGCCCGTGAAAAGACCTCGCCCAGCCAGGAAGTAGTTCGTGTGATAGGCGGCTGGACCAATGCCTCTCGGGGCCGCATTTCTCGCCCCTTCGAACGTCAATGTGACATTGTTCTCTACACAGCTTGTCCACAACAGAACCCGGTTCTCAGCAAAGCCAATGAACCCCCCTGGCATTCGACCATAGAACATCAGTTCGCTGCTGTCGACCTGTCCGACATTCTCATAGAAATGGTGTTTCCGTATCTCGGCTGCCATTTGAGTCATTGCCTTATCATCACTCGGAATGCTTGCTGGAGCGCCGCTGTTCTGATTGGCAACCATAGTCACAGACTGAGCAGATGCCATCCATGCTAGACTGACTAGGAGCAAGAATCCCACGGTTCTCATCTGTTTCATTGATGCCACCTACTATGCGAGCTGATACAGCGCTATCTTCTGCTGGTTCTGTCGTTGTGGCAGAATGCATTTAATCTTTCCACTGAATTCCTTAGACGAATCCTTCTGACAGAGTGCTTGGCAATAACGCGAATCATGACCTTGTTCATTGTCTACCATATCACGCCATTGAATACCGAAGGGAAACCACAGCAAATTCATCTGTCCTCCATGAATGATATCATGTTCAGGAGAAAATCGCTTGCGAAGTGCCTTGAGTTCTGGAGTAGAGCAAGGACGCATAACATATTGCAGTAGTATATGTCTTCAGGCGCTTGCTCTCTGCAATTGTAAAGGCTAAAACAAGAGATTCTTTGATGATTCACGATATATCCTCTCTGCATAGGTACGAATTGATTCACAAGAAGTCAGGAGCTCTTGATACATCATGCGAGAGTATTGTTGATCCTTCCTAGAGCTGAACCCAACGTTTCCACCGAATCCAAAATCTTTCCTGCATCTGTGCTTGAGTTGAAATAACCAAGTCATGAAGTAGATGACCTATTCGAACTATCGAAGCACGCAGAAGTGATTGAGTTTCAACAAGGGATCTACTCAATGGTAGGTGACAGGACCCTAGGCTTCAGGATTGAAACCGTGCAAGGCTTATCCATTTTGACCCCCAACCTAGTATGACAGCATGTTGATCAATGCTAGAATCACAAGCATCTCTGGAGTGGCGAGCGCATTACTCTCCTACACGGTAGGTGTTGGGGCAGATAGGACCAACGCGACCATGGGCAAAGCGGGGTCACAATGGACAACAATGATTCCTCAACAGCCGCTTGGCTTCTCGGTTCAGTACATAGTGGGAGTCACTGATATGCCACTGTAAGTAGTCTAGTAAGGCCTTCTTTGTCAACTTGAACTTCCATTTACCTCATAGTTGATTGCCCCTCTCGACTCAACCACAGGTTCTATGTATCATTAGCCATGGGCGGTAATGGAGCAGTTGCCCATGTGACTGGCTGTTCATGCAATAGAAAGGTGCCGCTCCTGACAGAGGTATTCGCCTTGGAGGTCTGGGCTAGCGATTGACCTGAGATGTCCGTGTTCTATGTGGAGTTCCAAACTCATTGAAGAAAATGAGCGCGGGTCATTCCAGCAGGAAAGTCGGGGTAGGAGGGAGGGGAAAAAGAGCCCGCTAATCCGCACCTCTGTTCCTGCGTCCTTACGGAACAGTATAGGGCCCTACATTGTTTGTAACGGGCTACAATCGCATGAAAGCGGGAGGGTGTTAGTCATGCAGGTCGGCAAGGCAACTCCCGCAGTCCACCGCTATGCGGAGGCCCGGGTTCTCGAAGGGCCAGCTCGCTGTCGCGTAGATGCCGAAACCCTCATGGTGCCATCCAGCTAGCTGGGTGAAGGTGACAGGGTCCGGACCAAAATCAATCCTGCCGTCCATGCCATCGGGGATGTCAATGTTGAGGTACAGGGAGTCAGGTGCCAATCCTGCTATTCCCACAGTCGCAAGCAGTCCCCCGTCTGTGAAGTTGACGTTCTCGTCGAAGCTAAAATGAAACGAGCCAGTACAGGTGTATATGAACTCGCGAGCCCCAAGCACAGCATTGTTCCCGAATGCAACAGTGGCGTCAATATTGACTCCGTTTCGTACCAAGATTTCGTAGGACGAACCTGTTCCCAAGACCACGTCAATGGACTCGACCCTGCCGGTGGCAATAAGGTCAACAGCAAGATAGTCACTCCGCTCCTCGTATTCGAAGGTATACGTTATGCCAGGCACGTAAAGAGTGACATCAATGGAGTACATCAAGGTTGGGTCGTCGGTGAATGTAACCGTGACATTGGTATCCTTCAAGTCATCAAGTGCTAGTCGGACATACTTCGTTTCATTAGTTGGATATTGTCGCTCGTAATGGAATGAAGTGGCTGACGAGTTCCATACCAAGAGAACTGCACCCACGACTACTGCTATCAACACGACTGCAACGAGGACCATCGTCTTTCTTTCCAAGTCATTCACTTCTCCGTTTTCTATTTCGTACACGCCTATTTATGATTCTACCTTGCTACCGCCATCATCACCGGTATCCTCTGGATCAACATAGCCATTTGCAGCCCCAGAGCGACGAACTGAAGCCCAATGATAACCCGACTGATTTTTTGTCCATCCACTGCGCCCTCGGCAATACCCTGAGCGATGGCTCCAGACTTTGCAGAACCTGCAACAGAACTCAGGGCTGCACTCGTCAGAACTGCCAGAATCATTGTTGCCATGAAGGTCTCCGAACCGCCCATTGGCCGCTCGGACTTGTCGAACCGCATCATGTTATCGAAAGCGAACTCAAAGACCACCTCCCCGACAGCGCCGATATAGGCCTTGACAGCGAATTCCATGGCTTCCAGAGCAAACCTTGTCGCTTCCTGACTCATCTTTCTCCCGAGCCACCTAAGGGCCCTGTACTGTGAACCAGCAAGCGACTTGGCGAGATTCTTCACAGTGTTGGAAGCGAACTTTCTGGTGAGCCATTGCCCCACCTCTTTGCCAACTGCCCTACCCGCCATCCTTGCAGACATCGCCTTGCCAATGCCACCTATCCCGAGGGACATTGCATCCGCTAGGAGCTCACCCATTATCAGGTTGAGCCCCTTCTGCGATACCATGTTCATCATGCTGAAGTTGCCAATGTAGTTTTCCTCAAAGGCTGTCATTCCAAATGGCTCGCCCAGCGTGTTTGCCAGACGCATTGCTCCGTGTATTATGTGGTTAAACATGGACTTTCCTGTGGTGGTGCTGACGATCATATCCATGCCCCACATGGCCGATGAGCCACCCGTAATGGGAGCTGTCACTATCATGGCTACGCCAAGAAGAATCATCCACTTCTTCATGGCATTTGCATCAAACCCTTGGTCTCTCAGATGCGAGTAGTACTCCTGAATGTAACCTTCATCGTACTCCATTCTGAGATGGAAGATGTCCGCAAACAGGAGATTGCTGACCATAGAGGCGATGTCAGTTAGCTCTGCTGGGTCCTCCTTATATGCCCAAAGCGTGACTGAAGGAACAGTGACCTTGGACATGTTGGAGAACCATATCGGTGTGCCATCCGAGTTGTCCAGCTCCTTTAGATCAAAGTCCAGGTAGGTTGTGGTCCTTGGTATGGTGCGGTTGACCCAGAACAGTCTGCCTTTGAGTTCAAGCCGTGCATTGATGTAGATTGTTTCAACACTGGGGTCTAGGTCTGTCCAATCTAGGTCGAGATGGATATTACTGCCTCTCACAACTTGATGCCTTGCTATTGAGCCGGGTGCAGTGGCCCAGTGTATACCAGGCATGATTAAGTCAAACCTCGGATTCTCCTGTGTGTCCCAATCAGATGTTTCAGATAGAGATGGGCGTATCAGGAGAGTGGTGTCCATCAGGTCAATTGTCTGCGATAATGGCTTGACTGCTTTCCCAGTCGCGTCATTGACTGCGGGATACTGGTCGCTAGAGTACCAATCGGCGCCGTCGTAGTCCACATCCATCTTGTCTATGAAGGAATCAAGGTTACCATTACCATAGCGCTCGCCGCCCATAGCGTCAGCCATGTCGGCACCCACGCCCGACATGCCAAGCGCAATTGTGTTGACAGCCATCGGCCCTTGGAATAGGAACAGTGCAAGGGTGCCTAAACCAAAATCGCCGCGGAGTGTTGAGCCGTATAGCTCATCAACCCAGCCCTCCTGATTCCAGAGCTCAAGCCTGTCCTCCATTGTGTAGTCAAGCTGAACGGAGGTCACAACCAAGAGGACATGCGTAACAATCATTTATAGGCCGCCACTGCGCACTAGGCCCGGGTGGTACGGCGTCTGACAGGGCCCTATTTTCGTATATGCCCTCAACCACGAAACTCCCCCCTCCTACCTAGAATCTCTGTTGGACCCTGCCACCCACCCGTCTAATTACAGCAGAATCCTTCTACGTGGTCGTTGCGGGACACACAGACGCGGTTCCTATGAGCTTAAAACATTACAGCAATGCAGGTGAATGAGGCCAAGGTATCTTCCTTGGGCAATTTGGTGTGAAGTGAAATCAACGATGACCAGTTTAGTAGAGGAGATTAGAACATCAGAATCCCCTTGGACTCTCGTGTACAGCATCATCAAGAGTCCCGATGGTTCGAGCGCCCTTCAAGAGGCTATGGAGAGTCGAATTCCAGACATTGCGGAAGCAATCCGTACCGCAGAAGACCCAACCGAGATAATACTATTCATAACCGCCCTAGTTTCTTTGCGGTCAAATCCCCTCATTGCCGGAGCGGCTGAAGAGCGGATTGGGGATATCGCGGCCATGATTGTCAGCACTGCCACCCTTCATAGTCGCAATGTGTTCACTATCATCGACCGGATCGCACGTATCTCAGTTCTCTGCAACAGCTCCGAGATCCACGAAGCTATAGACGAGGCCGCAGACATCTACATTGCAATGGGGGTGCAAGCTCACACCGAGGCGCTTCCTCTTCTGTTGGATAGATTGGCCAAGCATGATTGTCTGGCAAAACACGACCGAATCCAGGATACAACTGTCAAGATAATATCTGTCAAACCATGGATTACAGAATATATCACCAAATCTGTTTGCTTGCTCTCAAGCCCCAAAGTTCTGAACACAATCCTACGAAGCCCGGAGTCTGCATTGATTGTGCTCAGAGAAAGGCCTAACTTTGAGCATGTCTCTCGTTTGGCTGAGTGTGTAGCTAAAGGCATATCCGAAGGATATATGTTACATATGACTCCGGAAAAAGCCAGGACGAGGCATAAGCATCTCTGGAAGTTTGAGTCAATACGAAAAGCATTGCTAGAACGCCAGGAATAGATGACCTGTTCGAACTAGCGAAGCACGCAAAGGTGATTGAGTTTCTACAAGGAATTGATTCAATGGTGGGTGGCAGGGTCCCAGACTTCAGGATTGAAGCTGTGCAAGACCTATCCATCTTGACCCTCGACCTAGTATTACTTACAGTGATATTCTCGTATGACCCCGACATTACTCAGGTGATAAAGATTAAATTGGTAACCCTCCACGTGCCCGAAACCTATGTAGATGGCTTGGAGAAGCTCGTACAAAGCAATCTCTATCCGAACAGGTCCGAAGCAATCAGGATTGCTATCCGCGACCTGCTAAAGCGTGAGTTGTGGGGCACATAGAGCGCCCCGCGGCTCCGCCCTTCCTTTTAGCATGCCAGGTTTCATGACCTGCATTCAGTTTAATCCATACAATAGAAGATCCTAGATGTTGCGAAATCGGCTAACAGTAAACTCTCTTCTTCTGGACTGTGTTTCTTGAGCCCAAATGAGTCGTTTGTGCAAGAAAGCTTCATATCGCTTGAACACAGAAGTCGGAATATCGACCCGGGAGTGTGCTACTATAAGACCTAAGGTGTCTGAAATGAAACTAGGCGCATCATCTCTGGCAGAAGCCAGCAGTGGTTCAGCGCGCCTTATCAAGGGCTGCCCCTGTTACAGGGAGTTCGGCGATGAGAAGGTTTGCCTGAACAACGATGATGTGCTGCCCATCATCTCAATATCAGTTGACCCATCGTTCTTCTCCGATTCACAGTCACCGGAAGAACTTCTCAAGTTCAAGAGTAGCAGGAAGAACATGTGCTATCTGTTGGTTTTCCTCGACGAAACTAACGATAAGGTATATTGTGTTAGTCAAGGTCAGCGAATACGAATCAACAAGTGTGATGTGAAGTCTTCAGATGTTCTTGACGCATTGCAGTTCGTCACATCAACAGAACAGTCTAGTGACGGTGTCGTGTGTTCTGATTGTCTTTACAAGTATCTCATAATGAATACAGAAGTCTTTGCGGATCGCCTCAGCGAAACTGAAAGAAGAGAAATAATCTCAGCGTATGTGAAGAACTTGGCTGTGAAGATGGCCACTGACCTCGAGGAAGTAGGTGAAGAAACTGTACTGGATGAGGGAGTGGATCCCCTTGAGCATGTTGAGAACAGCATCAAGGACCTCATGAAACAACGGAGTGAATGGGCGTCTCGAATAGATGATCTGAAGAAAGAGGAAGCCAGCGAAGATCTCATCGAACTTATGGAGCATTACAAACTCCTCGCGAGACTCGAAACTGTATTCCTATTTCAGGTGATAACTCTAAGCCAAGCACCGGATCAAGTCGTTTCTCTGGGAATCCTGAAGTTCATGGTCGAAGTTGCTGGAAGGGTGGTAAGCCTGAACAACGAAATCCGTGAAAAGTCGCATAAGGTAATGGAAACAGGTGGGATTCCAAATCAGGTGCAGCAACTGCTTGAAATACACTCTGACAAGCGTAGGCGCACTGAGCATCGATTCAGCAACCTTCTTAGAGCCCTCAGTCAAATTCGAACATAACACGATAAACTTCATAACATGATTCCGCGCTTGTTTTTCATTGACTGTTTGAAAGCGTAGAGTAAGCAGAACCACGACATGGAGCATTAAGTAGTGACGATTGGTGGAAGCCAAAGCAATGATCGCCAAGGAACAATTAGACTGATCAGGGGATGTCCCTGCTTCAAGGTTTTTGGCGATGAAAACCTCTGTGTAAATGACGATTCAGTTCTAGAAGTAGATGTCATCGATGTGGATACATCCTTGTTTGGACTTGCACGCTCCAAGGAAGACATGGACGAAGAACGAAGTGAAGAGGATTGTATTTGCTACGCTTCAGTGTATATTGATGAAATTACAAATCGCGTGTATTGCATATCGCAAGGATGGGTTCTCCGTATTCATGGCAGAGATGTCCCTGCTAATGATATAGAGGATGCACTTCAGTTCATGTCCACGAAGGATTTGACTGCAAGTATGGAAATTTGTAGTGATTGTCTATACAAATTCATACTGACGCTAAGTGATACATTTGCTGACACCATGACTAAGCAAGAGAAGGCAGACGAAATCAAGAGGTATGTCGACAAATTCTCGCTGATGATTGCTATCAAACACAGCGATATGGATGATATGATGAAATCCATCGGCAGTGAGGATGACATCGAGGAGGGTGTTGACTCCTTCGCATTCTTGCGGAGCTATCTAGTGCAGCTTCTGGAGCAGCAAGCCTATTGGTCAAGGATACACTATGAACTCAACGATGAGAAAGCTGATGATTGGCTCATCAAGTTGGCTCAGATGAGAGAGCTTCTAGCCAGATTGGAATTCCAGTTTTACAGTCAAACTCTGCAACTTAGAGATATCGCAGATTTCAATCTCCTGATTAAGATGCTACAATTCATTCTAAAGACCTCAGATGAGATACTGGTGTTGAACGAGACTATCCATACTGAGATTCGATCCAAGCGCTTCATGAGCCTCGTGAAGGATGATGAGAGATTCAAGCATCTCGAAGCCTACGGGGAGAAGAGCCGGACCGTCGAGCACAACTTCAGTAATATCCTTCAGATCCTTAGTCGGCTCTAATCTCTTTGAATCTGATTCTACGCATATCTATTCGACAGATCCAAACTTCTTGACGAGCCATCGTACACAGCGGCCAACTGCTTTGTCTATTGACACACGGGGTCGCCACCCTAACGACCTCAACAGACTGGTATCAATGTCTGTGCGGACTATATCACCAGGCCAGCCTTGCTCGCCTTCAGCGTATTCTATTTGTGTATCGAGAAGCCCAAGTTCATCAATCACAAGCTGAGCAATTCGAGAAACCTTGAGTCGCTCGCCAGAAGCAACGTTTACCGGATGGAATCCACTTTGCACTTCTTTTGCCAGAAGAATAGCCGCTTCGACTGCGTCTGTCACATACAGATACGATTTCTCTTGTTCTCCGTCCCCAAGAACTTCAAGAACCGTGGAATCCCGTTTGAGACTCCTATAGAAGTCGTAAACTACTCCGTGAACGAGCCTGGACCCAATGGTATTCGCGAGTCTGAGGCTGATTGCGTTGAAACCGTATAGTTTAGAGTAGGATGAGAGATACATCTCAATGGCACCCTTGGCGGCACCATAGTTGCTTATCGGTCGGAATGCAACACTCTCGGGAGTGGGAAGCACTTCCGTTTCACCGTAGATAGTGCCGCCAGA
>JAUWOA010000159.1 GCA_030612365.1 Candidatus Thorarchaeota archaeon | reverse complement strand
GACATCGGTGATGAGTTCTATATTAACACGAAATACGAGCGCGGAAAGCTTCCCAAACATAGCCTCGATTGGTCAACAAAACCTCCTGTGTACAAAGAGTACCCTGATGCTTACCGAATTCCACTGTCTTCACCTGATATTGAGAACGGACCTGGCCTTTGGGAAACTCTCAGCAAAAGGCGGAGCAAGCGTGCCTACAATGTACAGCCAATCAGCCAGAAGGAACTCTCACAGATGCTATGGGCTACTCAAGGAATCTCGGCTAAGGTCAGCGGAAGCGCCATTCGTACTGCGCCATCTGCAGGAGCGCTGTATCCAATTGAGACCTACCTCTTCATCAACAGAGTTGTGGGCATTGAACCTGGATTGTATCATTACTCGATTGAAACGCATGAGCTCGAATTGCTCAAGGAGGGCGATATGGTCAAAGCAGTGCGCGCTGGGGCTCTTGACCAGCAGATAGCAGAGAATGCTGCAGTTGTGTTCATCTGGGCCGCAGTCTTTCAACGATCGAAGTGGAAGTACCTCCAACGCGCGTACAGATACGTGTTTCTTGATGCAGGTCATATCGCGCAAAATCTAGCCCTTGCCGCGGAGGGTCTTGGGCTTGGAAGCTGCCAGATTGGAGCACTGTACGATGATGAGCTCAACAACTTGCTTGAACTAGATGGCGTCGAAGAGAGCGTTATCTACATGAGTAGCGTGGCACACTCTCGGCGATAGGCATACTCACGACGATACGCTTAAAGAGCAAGCATGATGCGAATCAGAGGAGGGGTGCCTCGCTATGACGGAATCACCAGTTCGTTACCACTCACTCAACATGGTCAAGGGCGTGCTAATTGCAGGGACTGCTCTCAGTCTGTTTGGCGGATATTGGGCAGGTTCAACATATGCTGGAAACGAGCCGATGGACTTCATGGCGATTTTGTTGTGGTTCCTAGGCATACCCGTGTTGGCTACACTGATGGGTGCGTTTGTGGGTTGGAAGGGCAAACAGGCCATCGAATACAGTCCTCCTGAATGGAGGTTCGAACCAATTCAACTCCAGCCTGAAGAATGCAAGTCCTTTGCGCAGAAGCACAATCGGGCTTACACTCGGCTAGTGGCCTCTGGTAATTTCTGGTTCTTCTTCATCCCCGTACTTATCATACTCGCTATGTTTGGATTGCCCCTATGGACGCAGTACGAAGCCCCTTGGCTAGCTCAATATGCGGCACTGCTTGAGGCTGCCATGATGGCATTGATCTATCTTACTTCATTCGCTGCAATGTATTTTGGCTCAGCGAATTCGGCATCCGAAGATTTCACGATGCCACTGATCAGGGAAGCAGCATGGTTGGCCCGGAAGCAATCGCAGGTTCCAGGCATCTCGCACATCCGTGTGGTAGTGGACGCCGCAGAATTCACAGGATTACATGTCTATCGAAACCCTCGTGTTGTAGCACGAATCAGCGGTCATGAGAAGGATTCGTACATCGAATCTTGGTCTGAGGAAGTGGGAGCAATTACGAAGATGCTCTGTAGGCTTTATCCGTCGGACACTTCTCCTCAAGTGATATGGTGGTGGTTCTCTGGAGACCGCCATTTCAGGAAGTATGTTGGGGACGATAAAGGAGGATATTATGTTCGCAACCCGGTTCCCTCTCGCATCAAGGAGCTGGGTGTGAAGGATGTTGGTCTTGTGACTGAGAATTCGGTAGGATTAATCCTCTTGGAATCGCTTCGGATAAGAGGCGATAGCGAAGCAGCCACAGAAACGCTGTCCAGTTTGGGAATAGCGGTTGAATAATCCACAAGTGCTTAAATCTGGCAACTAACTCCTTCCCAAGGAGGCACCTATTTAGTGTCAGAATCCCCGCTGACATACAAGTCATTGGCAATCTTCTACATCCTACTAGTTGTTGTCATTTTCTTGTGGGTTGTCTTTGCAATCGGTTCGACCCAAAATGTACTCCTCACACTGTACTTTGGTCCTCTGGATTGGATTCTTACCACTACGGGATTACTTGTCAGCATGATGTTTCCTATCCTGTTTATCACTTGGGTCATGAAGCACCAAGTATCATTCACTGACCCTGAATGGGTCCACCGCAACCGCGAGATTGACTACACGGAATTCGAGAGTGTCATGCGCGAGTACGCAAGAGAATACTCGCATATTATTGCACATATAGATTACAAACTAGTTTTCCTTACGATTACCCTTCTTGTTGCTGCTGTATCATCCGGAGCTCTCGTGATGATTCTGCCCTTCACTCTAATACTCTTCATCCCCCATGTCTTTGGTGTACTGCAGGTTCTCTTCGGCGTGACATTCTCAGTCTTGGGATACAGAGCTGTGCCAACTGATGTGAGTCAACTATTTCCTTTCGACAACCCTCGGAAATTCAGAAACGCAGTCCGCATTCTTTGGAATACTCCCGGCATCTCTTGGGTCGGCGTCAGGATTGACATTGGTGAAGCAGGGGGGTACTATACAATACGTGACCCAACAGTAGTTGCTCACATTGATGGCATTGAGAGCGCAGCCCGGATTGAGGCTGAGCTCGATGAACTAGGCCGTTTCATCAAAGCGATATCTGTCATGAATTTCAAACCAGCTGAAGGTAGATGGACAGTGGAAACCGACACCCCCGGCGGTGTGACTTCAGAGAGTCTGCAAGGTCTCGTGAAGCGAACCCTGCAGGCTTACGTGGCTGCAAAGGGCGTTGATGCGATCCTTAAAGAGATAATGGAAGAACTTGGAGTGAGTGTACCCGCGCGCCCTGATGAAGATAATCTGGAAAGCATCAGAAGCGATGAGCTTATGACTGAAGATGGTTAACCGGATTACACAGGAATGGGTGATTCTGATTGACTCAGGGTAACTTCATAGATTACAGTCGGCAAAAAACAGTCAACAAGATCTTTGCGATGTTGGTGGTCGTAGCAACAGTGGTTGCTATTTGGTTGAAGTTTTCAGAACCAACAAATGAATCAACGATTATTGTTTTGTTCATTGGAATACCTTTGGGCCTTGTCTTGCTGTCGAGTCTTTTTGGTGCTGGATCGAAAAGGGCCATAGATTACAGGACCGGCAAATGGAATTCGCGCAAGGTCTGGATGAGCTTCTCCGAATACGAATCCATGACTGAGAATTATGAAGATGCGTACGGAGTTCTCTTCTCCCATCCAGGAGATACATGTGGGTGCTGCCTCCTGCTTCCTGTAATCGGTATTCTAGGAGTTGCAGGCTACATCTATGACCTATCGCTGATACGTGGTTTGATGGTTCCACTCTTCGGTGTACTGTTGGATTCAATTTTTCTGATTATGATTATCTATGCCATTGCTTCTGTCGGCAGTTTCATCGTCGGTTTTCGGATCCCCTCCATTGATGCAAGCGAGTTCTTCAAGCCACTCTTGAGTGGGGACGTGTATGAGTTCGCGAGCGAGCTTGAAACTGTTCCAAATATCCGTGCTGGCATGAATGTTGAGATTGGTGAGAGAGAGGACGTGCTTACCATTCTTGAAGCAGAAAGCAAGGCCTATGTTGAAGGTCTTCCGGAAACAGTCACGATACAGGTCCAAGTATCACACTCTGGCTTTGCTTATCCTTACCTGGTCGGCACTGTGTACAAGGGCGCTAAGGTCCTACCAGTACACAAGTATCCGTCGATTAAAACGAAGTATCCCGCAATGCTGGAGTTTTCGATGGATGACGATGTAACAGTGATGGTCGCTCGGTTTGACATTCCCAAGCGCACAAGCAGTGTGCCCAACATCTCGAAGAAGGATTTCCGAGCCTTGGCAAATATTCTTGCAAAGGAGCTCAAGAAGAATTACGATGAAGCCCAGCAATGAGATATAGGCATCTTTAATTGCAAGACTGAATCCCGATGGCAATTGCACCGC
>JAUWOA010000030.1 GCA_030612365.1 Candidatus Thorarchaeota archaeon | reverse complement strand
ATAATTGGTGTAGTCTTTGTGTTCAATCGTCGAAGACGCGGAGCGAAGTCGGTTCTTCGGGATTCCCCGACTCAAATCAATGGTCTAGACCTGGAATAGGTATTGGAACTGTGAAGGGATACACTCACTCTGGGACAGGATTTCCAACAAAAGATACTAAATGAATGTGTTAAGAAGTCTGAGGATGCCCAGCACATTAGAACCAGTGATACGGAGTTCATAGTCGCTCTCCGCAGATATGTACAGGTGTGGCTTGACAATCATCCGATAGAGGGACTCGAAACCGTCAGATTATTTCATCCTTCGCCCCAGAATGATCACCTGTTTCCCCTCTCTAGGGCCTTCGCTGCCTTTAGTACGGACTAAGATCAATAGCTTAGCTGCGACCAGCCATCTTCTCACGCATTGCGCGGTACTTGTCTTTGATTGAAGACCAGATTCGCCCTTTTCTCGATTGGATTGCAGTCGTGTGCATCGGACATTCGTTTCCCAAGGGGCATTAGTCTGAGAAGCCGCCGTGAGAAACATGTTATGCTAGGCTTGATGAAATGCAGCTGACCTGAACTTGCCTCCTAGATGAGTCCAGCCTTCAGTTCCTTGAAGACCGCACGCTGGATGATGAATCTTAGAATCTCAGCTGTGCCGCCGCCTATTGTCATCAACCTTGCGTCTCTAAGGAATCGCTCAACTGGATAGTCCGTAGTGTAACCCACTCCACCCAGTATCTGCAGCGCGTCGTTGGTAATTTCTATCGCGGCCTCAGTCGTGTACAGCTTGGCAATCGCTGCCTCTTTTGTAATTTTCATTCCTTTGTCGTACATCCGGGCTGCTGTCAAAGTAAGTGCTCGCCCTGCTTCAAGCTTCATTGCCATGTTCGCAATCTTGAAGCTGACACCCTCGAACATCCTGATTTGCCGCCCAAACTGCTCTCGCTCAGTCGCATACTTGACCGCAATCTCGTAGGGGGTTCGACCGTACCCAATAGCTTCGCCTGCAATGGCAGTCCGTTCACTATCAAGTTCATCCATCATGATCTTGAATCCTTGCCCTAGCTCGCCGAGGACCATCCCAGGAGGCACACGCACGTCTTCCATCTTCAGCCACGAAACCCTCGCAGATTTCATACCAAGCAGGTCATGATCCTGCACGACGCTAAAACCATCGCTTTTCGTGTCAACAATGAATGCGGTCATGCCATCTTTCGACTTAACGGATGGGTCTGTAACCACGAAAGCGCACATGTAGTCAGCTTGGCTGCCATTTGTGATGAACCGCTTCTCTCCATTGATGATCCATTCATCGCCGTCCTTCTCTGCCCTCGTCTTCATGGCTGCAACATCAGAGCCGACATCTGGCTCAGTGATGCCGATGCAACCGATTTTCTCACCCGTAACAACTGGCTTCAGGTATTTCTCCTTCTGTTCTTTTGTTCCGAATTTCGTCAGTGGCATACCGTATAGGGTTGTGGATGCCATCCGAGCCATGTCGAGACCTCCGTTCGCAGCAGAGATTTCTTCTGCAACTATGACCTCATAGGAGAGACCTCGATCAGTGCCACCCGCATCTTTGTGATGATGTACTCCCATGTAGCCAGCCTTGCCAATCGTCCGGATCAGCTCGCGTGGATATGGCCCCGCATCGATCTCATCCGCTATCGGATAGATCTCCTTGTCGCAAAACGCCCGCACTTCTTTACGGAATTCAATCTCATCTTCAGTCCAGAGAATGTTGCTTAGGTATCCTGTCATCCGCACAACCTAAATGCTTCAGAGAATCAGCTCCTTAAATTCCTAACTGGATGCAGTCGGAAAGGGTGTACCGGTGCTTCTCGATACGCAGTGAGTTGTATTCCTCACAACTAGGCGAAATACATCAAGGATGGTCAATCAAAAATCTACCCTCTCCGTCTTCCTTAACGGAAACCTCCATGCCAATCTCAAGAGGAACGGAGTGTGAGTGATTACCAAGACATAACACAACAGCACTCTGCTCCAACTGAACAAGAGCCAGTACAAGAGGTGATTTGAACCCCTCGGGCGGCATCTGAGAAATTGTGTGGCTGAGGATAGTGCCTTCGTTCTTGAGCTGAACTGGAATCATGTTTCCAGCCGACTTTCCGCAGTAGGGGCAGGTCGTTCTCGGTGGAACAATGGCTCTGTCACACCCCATGCACTTCGAGGCGCTAATTTCCATTTCAGACATCCACCGGAATTGGAAACGGCTTCTCAGAAAAGAGTTCTGGAGGAGGGTGAATGCATCTCATCTAGTCTGTCTTGCGCGTCTTAAGGGTTCGGACAACAGGTTTCAAATGCTTCTTCAGATAGGATCTGAACGTCGGATCTTCGGTAAGATATATCGTGCTGTTGTTTTGGAGATTGTCGATACCCCCCTCAACCTCGATTACCTCGCCTAGCTCTTCGAGGTCTCGCTTGAATATCCCCTCGATAGCATGGGGTGAGAACCCCTCCTTCCTAAAGACTGGAAAGATTTGGCTTTTTGTCCCACTGCCTTTTAGCTTCAAGAGTGATAGCACAATTAGCCAGTGATGCCATGCTAATGTGTAGTTCTCCAAGAATCTCATTACCTCGCCTAGTGGTTTTGACATCTGCAAAATCCTCCAATCTAGAAGCGTTACTCGTTAGTCTTGTCCTCACTGCCTGTCGCGTCTGATTCATCTGCATCCTCTGGACTTGGTGCCAGTTCAGACATGCTCAGGGGACGAACACGGTCACCCTCGATTTCTACAAGGCCTGCATCAACGAACTTCTGCAAATCCCTCTTCAGTAGAACGGTTGGAATGCCTAAGGCCTGTGAAAGGTGTGAGAGAGGAAGCCAAGTATACTGCTTGTCTGCGATCATGAAGTAAGCTCTGAAAGCCGGTTCATCCTCCGCGACTTGGTAAAGATTCTCCCATCGGGCTTTGAGCTCATTTAGTTGTGATTTTAATGACTCCTGCTCAGATTGGTCAGATTGCTTCACACCTCGAAGAGAAGCGACCTCCTCTGTTATCGAGATCATCTGCGATTCCAGATTAGAGTTGCTCTCTCGTAGCGTCTGAACCTCATCTTTCAACGATTCGACATTATCTTCTCGTTGCGCAAGTCGCTCATGAGCTTCAGCAAGCTGCCCTTGTGCTTCAGATAGCTCAACAAGCTTTGTTTCATAGTCCTGCGCGATTTCCTCAAATGAACCTTGTTTATCTAGAAGCTCCTTTTGTTGTTCTATCTGCGACTGCGCCTGACTGAGTTCACCCTTCAAGGCGGAGATGGTCTGCTCATGCGCTTCATTTGAGCGCTCCAGTTCGGCACGAGTCGTTCGCATCTGCTCAAGAACCTCAACGGACCGCTCCATCGTTTCGTCTCTCGACTTGACAAGGTCCTGAAGTTCGTTCGCCCGCTCTCTCCATCGTTTCATTTCTGCACCGGTGACATCAAGCTGTTTCTCATGCTCATTCAGTGTGGCATACATCTGCACAATCTTGGCTTGAAGACTCCCTGTGGATTCGCCAACGTTGCGTACAGCACCCCTGCCAGCCTTCATCACAATGTCCTCAACTTCGTTACGACTTTCACTAATAGCGCCAAGAATCGGTGAGAGAAGACCCTCTGCTGACATGCCTCTTCTTAATTCTTCGTCAGCCATCTTTGTGGCAGTTGTAACAAAAACTCCTAAACCAGCACCTTTGAGTCGCCAATTCAGCCGCTCTAAAGTGGCTTCGAGCTTCTCGACAAGCTCAGGTTCAACTAGTCGTACGCTATCTTCGATGGAAGAAAGAAGATCCTCTATGCGAACCTGAATGCGTTGGAATGTTTCGTCGATAGATTCTGCAGCAGTGGTGCCCGGAATTTCCTCGGGGGAGCTCTCAGAGATATCATCTCTCATAGCGTCCTCCATGAGCCGTTGAGTTTCCTCTTCCGTATCTGAAGGATCAGAGTCATCTCGTTCCCGTTCTTCTTGGTCCTGCAAGAATGATCACCTCAACGAAGCACACCGCGATAGCCGAGCACAATAAGCCTAGAGGCCGTTTCCTTTAAGTTGTCAGAAACCTGCGCAGCTTCTTGTATTTTCAGCATAAGCTGTTTACGGAAGTTGAGAGCTGTCAGTTCCCCATTGTCAAGCTGATTCGTCAACTGCGCTCGTTCCGCATGAAGCTCAGCACGCCTTTTGTGGAGCTCGTCATAACGAGCCACAAGATCAGCCACCTCGCCCTTTTCGACAGTAGTTAGTCCTTCCGGGCGAGTATGTGTGGGTGTTTCAGCTTCTGAACTCCTACGATCTTTCGGTGCCACAATTTCTTGTTTTCGTCTTTTTCTTCTCCAGCTGTCGAATAATCCCATATTCATTTCCTCCTCATTTCAAAACTGCTCAAGCTGCTCCTTTATCTTCTTGAGATTTATTTCAAGTTCGCCTCTCATCTCTACTACCACCTTGCCCCGTCCATCGTACTCATCGGCCCCGGCAGGGTCGTTCAACGCCATCTCAAGGAACTCGTTCTCTTTCTCAAAGAGCTTGGCAATCTTGGCTTCAATATCGGTCGCTTCCTTCTCAAGCTCCTCTCGTGATTTCTTGGCAGCAAGATCCTCCTCAGAAGGCTCCTCAACAGGAGGTCCTTCGATTATGACCTCTTTGCCCTCAGCAAGGTTTCCTGCCGTTTCTCCGCTCAATCCTGAAACCCGAACCTTGATACCTTCGTTCAGACGCTCCTCAAGGCGTTCCATGCGAGAAACGATATCTGCCATCTTCGCATCGAGATTCTTGATAGCAATCGTTTGTCTGTCCATAGTCTTGAAGAGCTCGTCGGCGAAGTCCTCGAAATTTAGGCCATACTTGAACGAATCAAGCACTTCTTTTATCCGACCAATCTCCTCTACGAGCCGTTTTCGTTCCGCTTCATTGATTATACTCTTTGATTCATTCTCAGGAGACATTTAATCCACCTCAATCTCTGTTGCGATTTTGAAATCACATGTTTCAAAGGCAAGGGCCTTGAGAAGGTCGAGCCATCTTTGCCTGAAATCTCGCTGATTGGCTTGCATGCCATACGCTGGTACGTCAAGTTTCCGGCCCACTTCCTGTGGTGACATCGCACCTTTGATGTCCTGTTTATTGGCGATTGCAATGCATCGGGCAAATGGCAACTCGGTTTTTAGCACAGGGTAGGCCACTCGTTTGGTCCAGGCTATATTGTCCGTAGTTGAGTCCGATACTATAACGACCATGCTTCCTGAACGAATAATCTTCCCCCACTCTTGCACAAATCGATCCTGACCACCTAGGTCAAAGATGCTGAACACATAAGGATCGAAATCGGCTTTCAGCATCGCCTTGTCGCCGAAGAAGGTTGGCACATACTCCTGTGGTGGGCCTTGAGAGGGGAGCGTTGCAAGTTCCAGCAACGTAGTCTTGCCAGTTCCGCCATGCCCCGCTAGGCAGAGCTTCACCGGAATGCGTCCCACAAGCTGTCTGAAGGCAGCCCCGAACGGAGAGAAATCTGTGGATTTCCACTCGTCAGTTTCAAGAACGCTCTCGAAGACAGTCATGAACTTGGAGACCATGTTCATCATGGCCTCATTGACCTTCATCAGGGAGGCTTGCCGGTCCATCGTGATGATGAATTGCGTGTCGTGACTGTTCATGTATACATACCGAAAACGCTCGATCTCCATGCTGTCAATCTTCCACTCCTGCAACTTCTTCGTTGAGGCAGAAACAAGCATCATGACTGCGTTCGTATCAAGGTCCTTGTTCGGGACAATGACATCCTCAAAGAGGGTTTGTCCCTCCTTGAAGACGTGTATCTCTCGTATCATGCGAACATCACATTCATGCATCCTCAGCATCATTCATGGAATCGAAAAGTGCTTGAAGTTCCTTCTTGGAAAGCTTCTTCAAATCCTCCTCAGGCATGGACTCTGTCGTGTCTGAGAGTAGCTCGTCAATCAATTCCTTCTTGCTTAGCTGCATTGTATCGGAAGGGATATCCTCCTGTGGCTCCATTTCAGCAGATTCGCCTTCAGACATTTCTGGTTCATCGTCTGGCTCCTCAGGCATCGCGGAACGATCAGCGTCCGGTTCAAGTTCTTCAACTTCACTAGCTTCATCAGTGTCTGGCTCTGGTTCTTCCACAGTGACTTGAGCATCGGGCTCAGATTCCGAAATCTCTTCCTCGACCTCAATCGCATCCACTTCACCTTCCGAAACCTCTTCAACATCATCTTCAGGCGTGAGCTCTTCAGCAGCCTCCTCTAGGGGCTCTTCGATTTCTGACTCAGGCACTTCCTCTGTAATGACCTCAAGCTCGGATTCAGGTGATTCTTCTGCAATGGTTTCGATTTCCGCAGCAAGCTCAGCCTCAAAGTCCGCTGAAACCTCTGTTTCGTCCACTTCCGCAATCTCGTCGAGTGCGTCGAGTTCACCCAAGAGATCGTCAGCTTCCTCAGCAAACGAATCGTCAGTTACTGTACCAGGTTCTGCATAGATAGTCGGAGCCTCAAGGTCCAGTGCTGCCATTCCTGGAGCTAGTAGCTCAGCAATCACGGCACCCATTGATTTGATTCCCCGAACATTGGCCTTGCGATTGGCGTCAATTGCCTTCAAGGCATTGTTGATTTGCTTGATTTGATAGGGGATGCGCCATCTGCGGATTAGCACGCTGCCTGCCGCCAGCAGGCCAAATAAGGCAGTCATGCCAAGCACTAGGAAGAGAATATCACGCTGGATTCGAAAGCCTAGCAAACTTATAGTCGGAGGGTCGACGTACACCTGGATGGCATTAGCTGTGTCGCTGGCAGTCCAGTTCTGGTAGCCAGGCGCACTAGCAAGTATCCTGAATGTATAGGGGTCTCCACGCACAAGCCCTATGTTGGATGCATCTATGTGAATTGTATATTGAGTCCCATCAAACTGACTGGGTGTTACTGCTACTGGCGTATTGTCGCCAAACTGATAGAGTACAACAACGTTCGTAGCAGCGCCGACAGGCCGGTTGTTGGTCTTATCCCAGTATCTGAAAGTCAATGCCAACGTCTGGTCAGCCTCAACACGGATTGGTCCTCCGGTAATCTCTGTTTCTGCAACCAATGTCAGTAAGATTGAGAGCTCCACAGTAGTGTAGTTCATGATGCTTGCAGTGAAGTTCAGTAAATAGCTGCCGGGAACCTCCAAGGATGTATCAGCAGAGGGATCAAACTGGAACACATAGTGGTCAGTGGACCATAGAGCTGTACGCGTTAGACCTGCCCATTCCACAGCAATTGATGCTCCTTCAAGAGGAATGTCGCTGTACGTATAATCAAGATGAATTTCCGCGCTTCGATTCACACCGAAAATAGCCACCAAGGCACCTGTATCTTCAGCTCCTAGCTCCGCCTCCAGTGCGTTGATAGCAATCGGGATATCAACGATGGAAATCGAATAGTTCATGCGGTTAGCAACGAGCCGAAGGACCCTGGAACCAGCTGGGATGCGGCCAGTGTCAATCGAGCCTTCGTACCAGGTTCCTGTGAAATGAAGACTACCATTGACGTCGAGATAACCGACCCAAAGATAGGTGATTTCTGTAACCGGAATCTGACTTGCAGTTTCGTTGACAATCACCTGAAGGCGGATGGAGAACTCCTCGTCCCACTCATAATCAGAGTCTGGCTCGTCCAGCACTAATATGTGAGCAGCTAGCGGATCTACCTGAATTGGGACCTCAATCGACCCGTCAACATAACTTGGCAGAGAATACTCAATAGTTACCTGATAAGGCACTTCGGATGCACTGAACACATCAGCCGAGTTCTGGGTTATAATGAATGTTCCATTGCCCAGTGATGTGAAGCTCGCTACATATGGTCCGAATTTGAAGATAACAGTTGCACCAGCCCAGATGTATTCGTCATGCACAATATCCATGAGATGGACACGCATATCGAAGTCCTCCGACCAATCCACAGCAGGCACAGAGTCCGCAGTCATTTCGGTAGGCGTCTGAGTCACAAGGACTATGATTGTCACTGTTGTAGGATCTTCATAGCCGAATTTGCTCAATGTTATCTCAAACTGATAGAGCGTTGGTGCTGTCGGTGAGTCTGCAGTCATTCCCAAAACCCTTGTATCCATCAGGAATTCGTAGAAACCCCCTCCCAAATCAATCACCCCACCTATGTCGGAGTTGATCTGGGTCAAGCCCTTCCAGAGAGCCACCGTAACGATGTCTGGGTTCGTAATCCCAAGTCCCCCATCGATTTCAGTCAGCCAAGTGAAGTTGATGTATAGCGAGTCCCCATAGTAAAGCGGTGGATCTTCGCCACCAAGCAGCTGGCTCTCAGCATATGCTCTCGAAGGAGTCGCAAGAACCTCCACCCATATGCTAGCCTGCACTGATATGCAACCAGCACGAGAAGCAGACACTTCGATTTCGTAGATACCCGGCTCGGCGACCACAGAGGCGGGAAACTCAATCCAGTAGTATTGGCCAGTAGCGTTCTCAGTCATAGTGCCCCCAGTTCCAGCCGCCATGAAGTTGTAAATCACTACAACTCCGGAAACGTAGCTGGATTGATTGGAGAGGTCTCCGGCTACAACTGAGAGGAGGAACATCCTAGTGTAGTATTGCTGCACCGGATTTTGCTGGGACACACCATCCTGTGTGGTGACCTCTAGAGGAATTAGTACGTTTACAGTCACCGACTCAGTTGCCTGTGTTCGGTTCGCAATCCAAAGGGAGAAACTCACTGTGTAATTAAAAGCCTCTTGAACTGCTAGCAGTCTGAGTCTATATGTTCCATCACCGTTGTCTATGAGTTCTGACTCACCGGTCCAAGATATGTCTGAAAGAGATGCTCCTGCAATATTCGTTACGGGCGAAATCAGTTGATAGTCGAAATCAAACTCGGCATACTCCACACCCCATTCAATTGTGTCCGTACTTGAAGAGGTCAAGATGATCTGTGTAGGAGCCGCCAAGACACTGAATGTATTGGAAGGAACGTCGCTACTAATGAAGTTCGCCCTGAATGCGTACGCATGGATTGCCCATGTGCCATTCGCGACTATGGCATTGGAAAAGCCGTAAGTAAGAGTCGCAGATGTATCTATCACTACTGTCAGGCCTGTTTCTTGATCAATCCAGTAGAGTACCACACTGTCAACTGAGCTAATAGAGGAACTATTCAGCGTATTCAATAGCACAAGAGTCGAGGACGGCGACCCTGAACCCCAAGTATAGGACGACGGTTGAATAGACCAAGTCAGGGTTGTAGGAACCGGAGTATATGTGAAAGTCACTGATAGGGTCCGATTGACATAGCTGCGCTTACAGAGCCAGATGACGACTTCGTAGGTTCCAACATCAGAATCATTGAGGTCGTAGTTTGAGAACCTGTAGATGCCGCTTCCTTGATGTACCAGGAAGCCGCTTGAGATAACCTGCTCCGTCGAGTTATAGACCGTATAGTTTGCGTAGACCAGGTCTGTCAGATAGTAGCCAGCGCGGTCGAATGGATCTGTGTAGAGCGAGTAGTCTGCGGTAAAACCATCAGACCAGTATTGCGTATCAGATGTGATGCCAATCTCAGTTGTGTCTGCGACTGTCACTACGAGTGTGACAGTGTAGATGTCAGTCTGGTCATAGCCAGGAGAGTCGGCTACAATCCTAATCAGGTACGGGTAACTGCTAGCGTACATATGCCAAAATAGAGTGCTGATGGCAATGGTGAAGCTAATGCTGCCGGAACCATCGTGTGATACGAAGAAATGACCCGAACCATTCCATGAGCCGCCTCCAACTAGCGTACCCTGATGCCATATGGTGAAGTTCAGCCAGCCGGAATCGTAGTTGATCAGTGGAGTGTCTTCGTAGGTGCTGGCTCCTGTACTTGTCCTGTTGTACCAACCAACAGTGAAAGTCCTGTTGTCACCATGCGGCCATGACACAACGGACACGGTACAGTTGATTTCTGTGTATGCACCAGAATACGTTGGAGCAGGCAGCACTATGTAGTTCACGTACAAGTGATCGAAGGATGCATAGACTATGCTCCAGTTATTCTGCACATGTTTGTAGACTGAAACATTGTACACCCACGGGATTGATGTGTCGTTCGCCTTTATCCACGTGAAGTTGTGGAAGCCTGTGGTGTCTGTGTATGCTGTAACAACGTGAACTCCGTTCGCTGTCAGATTGAGCTGAGCGCCAGTCACGCGGTAGTCATTGTCATCGACGACGCACACTCTGAGCCATGTCAACGGGATAACCATCTGCTTGAACTGATAGCCCGGGACATCATCCAAATACTCTGTATCGTTGTATGCTAGCTGTCCGTAGCCATCATTCCTGTACAGATAGATGTTCCAAGTGCCATTTAGAACCCGATAGAAGGTCACATTCCCATTACTATCGGTGGAATGAGTAATGTTGTAATGAGTTATGTCAACTGGATCGCCAGTGCTTCGTTTGGAGATGCGTACGTAAGCATCCTCCACATCCTGACCGTCATATGCCTTTACGTTGAAGTCAAGAGTGACCAGCGGTAGGTCCCAATCCCTGGTTAGATCCCCAGTGATGTCGCTCTCCGGTACCTGATACGAACAATACTTGCCAAGATCCGTGAACCCATACATATGACCCGTGTCTGTGTCAGTATACGAGAAGTTGAGCATCCACTCACACTTGGGTACTCTCGCGAACGTCAGGTCACCGTCTGAGTCAGTCGTCTGATAATCCAAGTACTTCCAGTTGCTTGGGTTGGAATCGCTGGCATTGTAGATTCGGACCTGGATGGTTTCCGAGCCAACTGTTGCGAGATTATCACCCATGAGGTCTTCAAGGTGAATGTCTAGCGATGCGATGTCCAGGGTGATGCCGACAGATGTGAATGGACCATCGGCTGTTCTTTCGCCCCACCAGGTTACGTTCATTCCTGTAGACCCCACTTCGGGCTGCAACCAGCCATTGCTATCTACCCAGGCCTCAATCCGATAGGTCTTATTCACAAGTCCGATGAATGTAACATTCCCGTCCGAGTCTGTGAGTTCGCTATGCGGTGACCCATCGCTTCTGTAAAGCTTTTGCATGGTATCCTTGTCCAGCAATGTGACATTAACGCCGGAGATGTTTCCCCCACCGAGGTCTTTAACATTAATCCTGAAAGAATATGATGAAACCTCTCCGACACTCTGGATGATAGGGAGAAACCGCGATGTGGCATTGAAGACTTGCATGTAGCCATCGCGCCCCACCGAGCCATTCCATACAGCGAAGGCACATCTCTCCTCTAGAACTGTTCCATCGATAGCATAGGTGGTGGGGATGGCCGTGTCCCAGTACTCGTAGGAACTGCTGTCATACCATCGGTAGTAGTAGTTGTCGTAATTGTTCGGATAGCTTGGATTCGTGCTCCAGCTATCATGCGATATTCTCACCGTGCCATGAGACATCCCATTGTCATTCCACCATCCGAAACCGGCGGGCTTGCCCTTGGCTGATTGGGCCCAGTTGTCATAGTAGGTTTGGGTAGCATCCTCTGCAACTTCAATGCCGTGTGTTGTGATGTACGGATAGAATACCCACTCATCCGTTCTACCACTGCCACTTCTTAAGGCGCTGTATTCGATGTAGATTCGGGTAGTCCAACCCCACTTGTAGAAAGTGTAGCTTACATTCAGCTTGGCGTAGGATCCAAAGGGCAGCTGAGTGGTATAGTTAATGAATAATGGGCCTTCTTCGGTTACAAAGGTGGTTAAAGATATCGGAGCCGTGTTTGATGTGACTTGTCCACCGAGACCGTCTGGGTTCCAATGCATGCTGCCTCGATTTGTACCCCAATTCCAGTTCCAGGATCCGTCTGCCATCTTGTGCGCAGCATTAGATATTTTTCCGCCTGCAGCATTGTACATAGTTGCGTTGTACCAGCCTCCACGGAAGCTCCAGTAGTTTACATCAAACTTGCCAGATAATGAACCCGTCGTCCTTGTGAACCAGACTTCCGACTCGTAGGATGTGGTTTCGATGCTCGTATCATCGGAGTAGTAGATCCAATAGGTTGCAGTACTGTCAGCACTTATGTTTGCATACCAGAATACTGTCGCACCCTTCAGGTAGTTGGGGTCCTCCCAGTATGTGAAGTTGTATGGCTGCGAAGGCACCTCCACGCCGCTGGAGTCCACCACACGGACAGAATTCTTGTAGCAGGTATTGTTCTCAAAAGGAACCCACATATACATCGGGACGTCAACGCGCGGCGTCGAGTTGGTGTCTGTGAGATTCACATGGCGACGATAGTGATAGCTGACATTCCACCAAGGGGTAACCTCATCGATGTCTGCGACCAGCGAAGTACCTGAAGAACTATCTGCACCATAGGTTTTCACAAGTTGATCCGCCATTCCAGTGTTCCCAAGTGGAAGGAAGAGGAATACTAGAAGGCCTACTAGTAAAACCAGTCTATTCCTACGACATGAGAGAGTCTGTGTGATACAATCCATCATCCTCATCGCTCTATCTACTCCGTTCATGATTGGCTTTTTGGGACTATTCAGACGTGTCTGATTCCTCGGTCGAATCAATTAAGGCTAGGAGCTCTTTCTTCGAGAGCTTCCTTATCTCTTCTTCAGACATCGACTCCTTAACGTCGGAAGGTAGCTGTTCAATTAGCTCCCTTTTTGTCAACTGCTTTCTTGACTCAGGTTCTATCGATTCTAGCTCAGGCTCAACTTCCTCTTCTGCGGGGGTTTCAAGCTCAGATTCGAGGAGCTCGTCTTCCTTAGGCAAGTCCTCAGGCGCGAGTTCCTCCTCAATGTCCTCGGAAATTTCCTCAGTGGCCGGCTCAAGATCCTCGACTTCTGGTTCTTCGACCGCTGCCTCAGTTTCTTCTGACTCAGGCTTTGGCTCCTCAAGAACCTCCTCGAGTTCTGCGTCCGGTTCATCCACTTCTGCAGGTGGTTCAACTAGCTCTTCTGGCTCGGGTGCTTCCTCAGTGACTGTTTCTATCTCAGCAGCAAGTTCCGCTTCAAAATCAGGCGTTTCCTCTAGTGCCTCGATTTCATCAGCCCCAATCTCATCAAGAGCATCAAGTTCGCCAAGAAGTTCCTCGGTATCCTCGCCCAGGATTTCTTCAGCCAGATCCTCCGTGACCTCATCAATAATTGGGGCCGTGATATCAAGTGCTGCCAGTCCTGGCGCTAGCACATCGGATATCACTCCACCCATAGTCTTGATATTCTCAACCTTTGCCCGTTTGCCAGACTCCACTGACTTCAGAGCCTTGTTAATCTGCTTGATTAGGAATGGAACACGCCAACGACGAATCGCGACAGTACCTCCCACAAGTACTCCGAATATGGCAACCAGAAAACCTGTGAGGATGAGCATTGATCGTGGAATGGAGCCTATGAAATTCGATAATAGGGGGATGAACACTTGCGGCTCGATTATGGTGACCTCGACGGATTGTAGGTTGACGCTTTGTGTGTGATTCTGGTATCCTGGCGCAATCCCCACCAAGATGATGTCGTACCCATCAGTTCGTATCTCGCCAATTTGACTAGCAGTTAGGATCACATAGTATCCGTTGGTGTCGTGACCAACCGCTGGAATGACTTGCGTACTGCCAGGCAGAATCACACCCACAGAGGTGACAATGCCAGTTGGTACCTCAGCATCGTTTGTAAGGTCCCAGAACACGAAGTACAGCGTCAATGACTGGTCTGACTCCAAAATGGCATCATCAGCACGCATCTCAGTGGCTGCGTTGAGGACAAGTGTCACATTGAAGACCATTGATGTGTAGTTTTGAAGTTCAGCATAGAAGGTCAGATCGTAGGTTCCAGGCACCGTCAGACTTGACCCACTGGGATTGAACTCGCACACAAACACACCTGAGCTGTAGGACCCATATCTCATGAGACCCGCCCACTCATAGTAGACTGTGGCGTCATCGAGCGGGGTGCTCTGTTCATCAAGGTAGGTCAAGGTGACCGTTGTGGTTTCGTCAACACCTTGAATCACATTAATCCTATCAGTATCACTCTCAAGAGTCGTGCCAACAGGCGCGACAGTAATAGGCACCTCCAAATCCGGAATTGTGAGGTTTTCGTTGACCACTCTAACTATGAGGTAATAGGATCCTGAAGGCACCTGCGTTGTAAGAACTGACACGTTGTAGTAGAACACACCGGACCTGTAGACCAACGGGTATTGACTGTCGTAGCTACTCCAGAGATAGAAGACAGCGGCGTCCACCAACGACTCGGACGCTCCCTCATAGATGTTGTACACATGAACCTTGAGCTCGAACGATGTGCCCCATGTATACTCGAGAGGAGTCCCCGTTGGGGCGGCTCTTACGATACTGCCGGGTATCGGAACGATGACAACTGCGGACATGTTTACATTGTCCACGTAGTTTGGCAGAGTGTAGGTGAAGGTCAAATTGTAGGGATTCGATGATGCAGAGAACCACATTTCTGACTGAATGGTTGCTGAAAACGTACCGTTTCCGTTGTTAGTCATCAGTGTTGACATTGTTCCATAGCTCACTGTCACCACAGCGCTATCCCAGATCAGCATGTGTCCGTGATCGGGTTGAGCATCGTAAAGACTGGCAGTGATCTGGAACGAATCAGACCAGTTTACATTGCCAATTGCATCAATCACAAGGGACGCGTCGGTTTCGCGCACCAAAACGATTACTGCCGTGAGTTCGTGTGCTTGGAAACCGCTTCTCGTCATAGTGATTCTTATCACATAAACCGAGCCCTGCACGTTGGCATTCATTCCCAAGTCCATTGTATCCACAGTGAAGTGATACCAGCCTCCACCCTCGTTAACGCCAGTCGCTATGCTCTTGCCGAGGGTGAGTAGGTAGTACTCCTCGACGTCTGCGTAATCGATAGTTGCATTGTCCAAAGTGTTGTTCCAGTAGAACCTGACATCGAACACGTCTGCGTAAAACGCCTCGAAGTACTCGGTTTCCAATACAATCTCATTCGGAACTGCATTGATTCGAACGAAGATTGTTGTAACATCTTGAGTGCTCCCAGCCTTTGTGGCGGTGATTATGATAGTATAGAGGTCGGTCTGCGGCAGGGCATCGAACGCACTCAGCGAAATGTTGTAGATGCCGCCAAGGTGTCCAGCGAGCGGGCCATCCTGATCCACAACAAACTCGACATACCAGTCGTACGTGACTGATGCACCATCTACTGGTTCGTTGCCTCTCGACTGGTCTTTGAGGATAATCTCGATATCGAAAGTGGATGTCCAGTATGCCTCCAGGGGACTCTCTATTGATCCAAATTCGGTTTCAATAAGAAGCGGTACGAGAATAGTGATAGTGAGGTCCACATAACTATCCTCATGATTAGCGAATGAGAGAGTCAGTCTAAGTATGTATGTATCTGCCTCGACTAAAGTGCTTACTGTTACTCCGTAGGTGCCATCCCCGTAGTCCTCTAGCGTGACTATGTCGCTCCAGTTGTGACTGAATGACGCTCCGGATAGACCAGCTGCGTCGATGTTCCTAGTGAAGTCGACCTCAAAGGGCACCAGAGTGAGCCAATCCTCAGTGGCTGTGCTTGGTCCCACAACTGCCAGAGCCGTTGGCGCATCGGAAACCTGGATGAAGGTTCCAATCGTGCCAGTTGCTAGCTGGTAGTTATCCTTGGAGCAGGTGATGGTCAGATTCCAGTTGCCTACCGGAACAATATCCCTTGTGAATGAATACGTGATTGTTCCGCTGGAGGCAGAAAACACGCGGGTCACATTGAGATAGGAAACCCCACCGTCTGTGAGCCACTGAATGATGACTGTGATGCCAGTCAGGTCCGAGGATGGGCTTGACGAGTTGCCAGGCAGATTGAAGTTGTACTCGAATGTGTAGTCCCTGCCTGCGAGAGCCCAATCGTAATTGGAAACAAGGATTGCTGCGACTTGCATGGGAACTTCACCGATGGCAACGTCCAGCACAATCGTCTGATTGACGTAGTTCTTCTTCTCCAATGTCACGATTAGAGTATATGATCCTACATCAAGGCCATGTAGAGCGGTCGATGGAAGGTCATATGTATCGTCAGGATTAACGCTGAGAGTGCCCCAGCGAATCGGTGTGGCGCCCAGCTTAATTATGTAGTTGTATGTGTCAAGTGTAGTAGCGTTCACTCCATTCGTGAGGTCCGCTAGCCAGAACAGATGCGAGCTGTGTGTCTTATAGTACTCGCTTATGCTGCTACTTCCATTGCCTTCAGCTGTCAGTGCAGGCTTGACTGTCAGGTAGACCACTATCTCAGAAGGATCAAGATACGTATCTGTATGGGCATTCATGCGAATTGTATATGGAGTGTCTGATACATGAAGAAGCCAGAAGGACGGGCTGATTGTGATGTTGAACTCGTAATCGGTTTTGTTATGTATCCATCCGGAGTTGCATGTCCAGTTCCAGCTGCCGCTTCCAACAGGTGTGGTGCCAAGATATACCGTGAAGTTGACCCACGATGACGAATCCAAGTCAACTGCATACGAACCTGTGTCGTTGATGTAGTAATACCCCACAAGGATACTTGCATTCCGACCCCATCTCACATCCAAGTAGTAATCGGTGGAGTTCATCTCCGTGTACCAAGCAGGGTAGGCTGGATCTTCCATTATGAAGAAGTTGGAGTAGTCATCGAATCGAAGGCAACGCAGATACGTTTCATTGTCGTGAACCCGAGTGCCTTTGACTATCCTCACGGTGTAGTATATGTTGTAGGGGTACCCAGTGCTGATGTTTGTATGTATGTTGAGGAATACAACATCACCCTGACCATCCGTGACCCCTTGGACAACCAAACCGGAGCTAACAAGTGTAATATTTACTGATGCACCGTTGATGTTGTCACCGGTAGCAGTTTCAACATGGATCTTCAAGCGGGAGAGTGGAAGGTTAATTTGAACAGGGTAGTATCCATCAAGGTCAACCACAAGTTGTGTATTGTTGCGAGCCTCAGGCGTATGGGGATAGGCATCGTGTTTCCAAACGTTGAATTTCCAAGTCCCATTCACCACACGATAGAACGTATAGTTGCCATCTGCATCGGTTGTCTTCGTGATCTGATATTGATCCTCATCAATGGTGTTGTTGATTCGTACCGTCGCGCCCTCAACCACCATATCATCCCAGCTGTGCACATGCATCTCAATGGTAACTAAAGGCATGTACCATTGAAGGGAAAATGAACCACCAGCGAAGTCAGTCGATGTTAAACTCCAGTTGGCGAATTTCATGATATCGGAGTATATGTAGCTCCAACCATCTGGACCAGCATAGGAGGCGTAGAAGCTGTAGTCGTCCATGGGCATTCGTGGGAAATGCGCATACCCTGATGCGTTGGTCTTTGCTTGGTGGATGTAGCTGCTCCAGACATCACTGATATTTGACGCACGGAAATACGTGTCTTCGGTGTCAGTGTCCAGCATAGCTTGGTCCATTTTATCCCTCAGAAGGACATCAATTGAAGCCATTGGCAGCACTATCTCTATTGGAGTAACGGAGCCTGTGATTGGATGGTCTGACGTGTTCATTACCCAGACATTCGAGAATGATGTGGTAAGCCATGGCGCCGCATCAATGCGGGTCCTAACCTCATACGTACCATTGCTGAGACCCTCAAAGACAATCAAGCCATTGCCATCCGTTGTTCCCGTGCGATTGTTGAACTGCTCGTCCTCCCAGATAGCATGAGTGCTGGCGTTGTAGAGAGTCACAGTGGCGCTGGAAACCACCACATCATCAAGATCGACGACTGTGATATCAAACTCGAAAAGGTGTCGTTCCTCACCGAGGTCAATCGAGAAGCCCTTCTGGTCCTGTTCAGGCACATAAGCCGGGACCTGCCAGCCATAGCCCGTGTCTGCGGTTGGGTTGTATGGTGAGGAAGTCGAGAACCGTCCCAAATCAACAACCCCAACCGATGCATTCGATGTGATGTGGTATAGAGTCGCACTGGACGACAACGGCCGAAATGCGGCCATTCCACCTGCAGGGATCTCAAGCTGACCATCGTTGTAGCCAGTGATGTTGACGATCGCATTCTCAGTAGCCACAATCATGAACTTGTAACCGCTTCTGCCCCATAGCTTCAGATTGGTGCCAAAGCGGTGTCCAGTGATTGTTGGAACCCAATCTCCAGCGTCGATTGCCGCACCGGGGTTGTAGACGCCCTCGACCATTAGCATTGAGTCCACAGGTCCTTTGATATGGAGGACATCCTCCTGATTTGATGAACTAGCGGTGCCCGGGCTAATCAGCTGGGAACTGTTGGCGTTGATGGTCAACGTGCTCTTTGTACCCCAGCCGGACCCAGAGTCCCTCCACCAATCAACTTGGATTGTGGTATCACCAAGATTCGTGACTCGAGTACGATCATAGCTATTGCCCATGTCAATTGTGTAGAATTCCTCCCCGGCCAGAGCACCGGTTATGGTGGAATAGAACGCCCAGATATCTCTCGCGTAGCTGCAATCGGAGTCACCTTGATGGACAGACACTGGTTTCGTTGAGTTGACCTTCATGTATGTCGTGTACACAACATCCCTCTTGGAAACATATTCTCCAGCTTTCAAAACAGCAGGAAACGTAACTAGGGAGTTGTTGCCGGAGAACTTCCAGCCTGTGTCAGCAACATCGCCGGATGTCCAGACATAGACCTCGGTGTTGTTTTGGATTGCTTGCACCCAGTACTTGCCTTCATTCCGGCTTTCGAATCCCTCGACGCCACCCAGGATGAATTCGGTTCCGATTCCAGAACTCAGCTGGTTCACACCGGGGTACCAGTCGTTGATGGCAGGATTCGAGCCCACGTTGCCCTGACCCATTGTCACTGCAAGTGGGTAATTCGAGTACACGGCGTAGTAGCCATGGAAGAGAGTGTAGGAATATGAGTTTGGTTCATACTGGGCATACTCGAACTTGTCAAGAGTGCCGCTCGGGACATCGCTTGGCACTACACTGCCACTTGTCCCAGCCCATCTTGCATCAAGATTCCGCGGGTCATCCCATTGGCTTAGGGACCCATCCCACATCTCAATGAAGTAGTTGTTATCATCATAGTATGAAACCAAGTTGAGTAGAGAGAACGTGTAGCTCTTGTAGATGAAAGGATAAAAATCAGGATAGCTCACTGAGCCAACGTCAATCTTGGCATAGTAAATGTAGTAGTTGGACTCTGTCTGTCCTTGGCTTACATTTACCATGAAGCTGACACGCGTCGATTCAATGTAGTTGCCCGTCGAATCGTAGGTTGTGTTCCATAGCTGAAACGGAAGCATTGACCATCCAGGGGCGTCATAGTAGCCCACACGTATCGAGTCCCTGTGGCAATGGTCATCGGAAAATGAGAGTGATAGGTGTACCGGAGTTAGGGTTCTGGATGTCACATCTGGCTCCGTGAAGTTATAGTAGCGTCGGTAAACGTAAGTGGAGTTCCACCAGTCCGCTGAATCCTGACCTCCCGCCACCTGGTATCTGCCGTTATCCAGCAAGAGAAGGCCATTCGCATCGCTACGGAGAGGAGTGGCTTGATCACCGACACCCATAGGAAGCATTAGGAATGCCACAAATGCTGCCAGAATTAGAACATGGCTAATCCTGCGCACTTTACTCCAGCTCCATCATTGTGGGAGAAACAGCACTTGGGTGGAACTTCTTTAGAATCTCAAGATAGTGCCCCGCTTGCCGACTGTGAATCTCCTCTTGATTGTAAAGGTCGACCGTCCGCTGAATTAGCCATTCGGGGTATACTGTAACCACTTCCGGACTGCTCTTGAGCAGGGCGTGCTCTTTGCCATCTTCGTCATTGACGCGCACGAGAATGCCAGCCTTCTCCATCGTTTTCAGTTTCTTTCTCAGCCTTGTTTTTGTGATTTCGAGAAGGCTCGGCAAGTGCTCAGTTTGCTTTGGCCCTTCTCGTAGAATCTGAAGAATATCATATGCTTCGAAATCGAGCAGGTACTTTGACAGCTCTTCTGCCTCAGTCCAAACCGTATCGGTTAGGTTTCTCCTCAGCTTCGCAATGTAATCCCTGTGATAGCGCTTGGTAGAATCGAGGAAGCTATCGACAACCTCTGGCGG
>JAUWOA010000174.1 GCA_030612365.1 Candidatus Thorarchaeota archaeon | reverse complement strand
GAAACCACCAATAGGGTCCAATGGGAAACTGGGTGTTCCGTTTGGTAGGACGTTGGGATACCTGTCTACACTATGAGCAATGCCGTCAATCTCGTACTCCCCCGTTCCATTGTAGTCGCTCCACCAGTTGCCTGTGTCTATTCCATTGTCCCAAGTATTATCTGAACCGGAATCAATGGCGTTGCCTTCTTCATTCCAACCAATAGCATTTCCGTAGATGGTGTTGTCATACCCCCTGATGCTAATTCCATAGCCCGAATTATTGTAGATAGCATTGTTCACGATTGTGCAATTGACTGCGGTCATTCCATAGCGAAAGCCGATGCCGGACCCACCGTTCCAGTAGATTCTGTTTCTTGTTATCCTACAGTTAGCCACAAACCCAAGATCAATCCCACCATATCCTCCTACCCACTTACGTGAGTTGTTGTAAATGATGTTACGCTCCAAGACGCAGTATTCGGAGTAGAACACCCTGATTCCCCCGTATAGCTGACCCTGAACTTCACAATCAACCACTTCGCAATGGTCTGAGAAAGCGATACAGACGCCCATTGAGCCATTGTGGAACTCGCCATTTTGGACAGTGACCCCGTCGCAGTTGACTAGGTATACCGCGCCGTACACTATGCCGTCAATGACCATGTCCGATTCGTCAATGAAATAACCGAATTCCTTGCCATTCACTGTATTGTCGACGACGACATGCCTCCACTTCGACACGGTCAAGCCATCTATGGTAATCCCGCATCCATCAAGCGAGTTCCCTGTCACATTGAACTCGGTGGAGTCGCGAATCTCTATGCCTCGATAATCAATGTCGGACAACGTATTTTCCGACAAAACGCAATCATTACACTCGCTAAAGCTCAGCGCATACATACAGTCAGAGAAGGTATTTTCCGATATCACGTAATCATTGCAGTCGTAGAAGTTCATTGCTGACCTACAGTCAGAGAAGGTATTTCCCTCGAACACACTGCTGTTGACATTATATGCATCTATGCCCATCGTGCTGTTTGAGATATCATTGTTTCTTATTAGACAGTCCTCGACCCACCACATACTCATTGAGTTGTAGTTGTCATAGAGTATGTTCTCTTCCACTATCCAACCCGCTGAACCCCACATATCGATGCCACTCGCCAACCAGGAGCTATCCTTTATGGAGTGGACTGTGTTGTGGGCGAATCGCGAGTTGCTTGCACCTATACCGAGATGCACACCAATAAACGTGCAGTTGAACACTATGTTGTAGACCACATCACTAATGATTGCACGGAAAAAAAGCATGCCGATCAAATTGTTGTATACAGTGTTCCCAGAGATGGTGACGTTGCTTATCGAGCCAGCCTCAATTCCAGTATAGCAATTCAAGATAGTGTTTTCAGAGATGATGCTGTTGTTGAACATGTAGCATACAATTCCCATAGACAATCCCCTAATGATACAGCTTCTTAAAGCTCCGTTGGTGACATTGTGGAAATTGACTCCATACAAAGCAGGAGTGCTGACAGACGCGAAAAGGCAGTTCCTTATTTCGAAGTGCTTTGTTGTATTCGTAATGTTTACGCAGTCGACATCTGCTGTTATGTTCAAGTTCTCAACCACGTACGGATCTCCCTCAGTGCCACTTCCCGACCAGACAGTTGTGTTGAACTCATCATCTGACGTGACTAGAATCGGCGCTGCTGGCACATAATCTGCAGGAATGCTTTCCACCTGAGTTTCAAGGATTACATCGTGGCCGCCAGACTGCTGGAATACTCCAGCAAGCGGCACAGACGAGATGGCAATAAGCATACTCAGCGTTAGAGCAATAACAGCTACATTTCTACCCAAGATATTTTCCTCCAAGTCCCCCCGTAGGACTGGTCAGGGTATTGGCATTTTGTGCTAATGTATCTTTCGAACAATTCACTCTGAGGGTTCATCTCCAATGGAATGAATCACATCCGCGTGCATGGCATTGAGGTCCATAAACAACTTCCTGTAGCCATTATTCATGATGTCGATGTAGACTGTATCCTTTGCTCTATCAATATCGATGAACTTCAACGACCTCTCCAAAGCTCTTGGATAGTAGCCGTAGATTACCAGAACAAAGAACACCAAGAGTATCACGATCAGATTTGCTACAGGTTCAAGCAATGATCGGGAATGCCATATCGCAGCATTGATTCCCAGGAGAAAGAACAGAGCCGGATAGAATAGGACAAATAACGCGGCCCAAGCAATGAACCGAGCTCGCCCTGTTCTAAGTTTGCCGCTTCCATGGAGCATGCAGGTTGGCACCCAAAATGTCACTGCGCCTCTCGCAGAGGCTAAGATGAGTTCCGCCTTGTCTTTGCCATCAGCCCATGTACTTACAGCATTATCATCCCTACGTACTACCGAAGATCTTTCTATGATTGTGACAGATACTAGATCCTCTGGCTCATCAAGGCAGACAGGACATCTCTCTGGGAATTCCACCTTGGATATATTCGCTCTCACAAGTGTAAGATTGGCACGTTCTTGATTCTTCTCAGTACCTTCGCTCATCCTTTCCACTTGCATCATTTTGGGGGCATCACGATGATCTGAACACTTGTTAAGGGTCTGTTGTCATTGGGCTCGGAGGCATCAAAGGTATCGAATGTCATTTCGTACAAGAAACGGCGTTCTCTCATTTTCAACTCATGCGCCACACGGACGGAAAGTCCGATTCCTTTGAAACCGTATCCTCTTATCGCCACCATCCGTTTATCGGATCTAACAAGGTCCTGTATGGTGGCCGCTATCCTGCGTACGTCAATTTTGCCAACCTTGGGTGAGATTTCAAGCAGCACATATTCGCTAGTCGGAAAAACCGCGACATCTTCCTCCATCGCGATTGAAACAACCTCATCTCTCAGATTGAGCTGCTCAGGGATTCGGTCACGAAGGGACATGATTGTGACTGAATGTAGCCGGGTTAATAACTTGAGCGACTTCACTAGCCACGAACCTAATGCTCTTATGCTCATTGAGCGCTAATTTCATGGAGGATTCACCGATGGTAAAAACCAAGACCCTTGCTATCGTTGTGGCTGTGGTAGTAATCTCATCATTCGCTGTGTATGGCTACTGGTCTACAATTACTCCCCGAGCTGACGTCAGAATCGGGTACCTGAACCAGGACCTGCACCAACTTGCGCTACAGGTAGCTTTAGTGAACGGCTACTTTGATGACGAGAACATCACAGTCGAAACCGTTGTATTTAGCAATGGAGCTTTTGAGATGGACGGTTTTCTTGCAGACCAGATAGACATGGGGTATCTCGGCGCCGCACCCGCACTGACGAAGCGACTC
>JAUWOA010000188.1 GCA_030612365.1 Candidatus Thorarchaeota archaeon | reverse complement strand
ATACCCCATCTAACTCAAGAGTGTCTGAACCATTGTGAGGACGATCGAGTTTCACGCCTGTGACTCGGTCATCTCCCAGAATTTCAGTAATGTTGGTCTTGTTGATGACCTCTATCTTTGGCTCGTTTGCAATCCTCTTTGCAGTGACTGGTTCAGGGCGGATCTTTTCTCTTCGATAGATGAGGTACACCTTGTCACTGTACTTCGCTAGCAGAAGAGCCTCCTTTGCTGCACTGTCACTTCCTCCAACGACTGCGGACACCTTGTTCTTGAAGAGCGGCCCATCACAGAGAGCGCAATAGCTCACTCCCTTGTTCTTCAGCTTCTCATGACCAGGAACCTCAAGTTCCCGTTCTTTCATCCCGGTCGCTACAAGAACGCTCTTAGCAAGGTAGGTCTTCTTGTCAGTCACAACATAGAAGCAGTTCTCTTTGCACTTGAAGAGGTCCTGAACAGTTCCAGTTTCAAAGTGAACTGGATAGTCAAGAGCGTGAGTTTTGAGATTCTCAGCAAGCTCTTTGCCTGTGAGTTGGCTGAATCCAGGGTAATTAGAAACATCATCCGTGAGAGTAATTGTTCCTCCTTCCAAGTCGCCAATAACTGCTACCTCAAGCTCGAGCCGAGCTGAATACATGGCTGCGCCATACCCAGTGACTCCGGCCCCAATGATAACTAGATCGTACATCCTACTGGCCTCCAAGTCTGCGACCTAGCCGTCGCTCGACGCGTCTGTCAAATCCGATGAAGACATCCTCACCCACTACAATCACGGGGATTGCCTTATTCCCACTGACCTTAGCAAGCTCCTCAAAGGTTTCAGGATTTGTCAAAACACACTTCTCTTCATATTGCACGCCCGTTTCCTTCAAGAACTCCTTGAGTTTCTTGGAGTGCGGACATCTAGGTGCAGTGTAGATTACGGCCGTTGTCATTATGCTGAGCCTCACGAAATCGCTGTTGCGCTGCGGAAACAGCGAAATGCGACTGGAACCCAATAAGGAAAGTCCGTCCACATATAGATTGTGAAAGGACTCTGGGGGCGCACTCGCAGAACCAAGAATCCCGACCAAGTAGACATAATAAAGCTCCCAGCCATCATACTATGGTCTGAAACATAAGCTACCACTCATTAGCATGCCCCCAAGTAAACGTATCAACATCAGGAATGTCGATAATTCAAGAACTGATAGCCTGGACTCCAAGGAGACGGTGAAGTGGCAGAGAACGCCAAAGCACAGGTTTCACTAAGGGAGAGCGAGGAGAAGTTCAGACAACTTTTCCATCACTCCAATGACGCAATCTTCATTCATGATCTTACGGGAACGACTATTGACGTGAATCAGAGGGCATTGGACCTCTTTGGTTACACAAGGAAAGAAGCCCTTAGATTGAAAATTTCCGCATTCGTGCCTCCAGAATACTTGAACGACACAGAAGACCCTTACGAAGAGATAGCAAAGAAAGGATTCCTGAGAATCGAGGCGAACTTCAGAAAGAAGAATGGAGATGTTTTCCTTGGAGAG
>JAUWOA010000128.1 GCA_030612365.1 Candidatus Thorarchaeota archaeon | reverse complement strand
ATACCCCATCTAACTCAAGAGTGTCTGAACCATTGTGAGGACGATCGAGTTTCACGCCTGTGACTCGGTCATCTCCCAGAATTTCAGTAATGTTGGTCTTGTTGATGACCTCTATCTTTGGCTCGTTTGCAATCCTCTTTGTAGTGACTGGTTCAGGGCGGATCTTTTCTCTTCGATAGATGAGGTACACCTTGTCACTGTACTTCGCTAGCAGAAGAGCCTCCTTTGCTGCACTGTCGCTTCCTCCCCCGACTGCGGACCCCTTGTTTCTGAAGAGCGGACCATCGCAGAGAGCGCAATAGCTCACTCCCTTATTCTTCAGCTTCTCATGGCCAGGAACATCTAGTTCGCGTTCCTTCATTCCGGTCGCCACAAGAACGCTCTTGGCAAGGTAGGTCTTCTTGTCAGTCACAACATAGAAGCAGTTCTCTTTGCACTTGAAGAGGTCCTGAACAGTCCCAGTTTCAAAGTGAACTGGATAATCAAGAGCATGAGCCTTGAGATTCTCAGCAAGCTCCTTACCTGTGAGTTGGTTGAATCCAGGGTAATTGGAAACATCATCCGTGAGAGTAATAGTTCCTCCTTCCAGGTCTCCAATAACTGCTACTTCAAGCTCAAGCCGTGCTGAATACATGGCAGCGCTATACCCAGTGACTCCAGCTCCAATGATAACTAGATCGTACATCTTGCTAACCTCCAAGTTTGCGACCTAGTCGTCGCTCAACGCGTCTATCAAACCCGACGAAAACATCCTCACCCACTACAACCACGGGGATGGCCTTATGCCCACTGACCTTGGCAAGTTCCTCAAAGGTCTCAGGACTCGTCATAACACACTTCTCTTCATATTGCACGCTTTTCTCCTTCAAGAACGCCTTGAGTTTCTTGGAGTGCGGGCATTCAGGTGCGGTATAGATTACAGCCGTTGCCATTATACTGAACCTCACGAAAGCGCTATTGCGCAGCGGAAATAGCGAAATGCGACTAGAAACTAATGGGGAAAGCCAGCCCACATATAGCTTGTGAAAGGACTCTGGGGGCGCATTGCAGAATCAAGAATTCCAACCAAGTAGACATAATAAAGCTCCCAACCATCATATTACGGTCTGAAGTATAAGCTACCACTCATTAGCATGCCTCCAAGCAAATGTATCAACACAAAAAACGTCAACAATTCAAGAAATGATAGCTTGGATTCCAAGGAGACGGTGAAATGGCAAAGGACGCTAAGGCACAGGTTTCATTGAGGGAGAGCGAGGAGAAGTTCAGACAGCTGTTCCATCACTCCAATGACGCAATCTTCATTCATGATCTTGCTGGGAAACCTATTGACGTGAATCGGAGGGCATTGGATCTCTTCGGCTACACAAGAGAAGAAGCCCTTAAACTGAGCGTTCACAAACTCCTGCCTCCAGAATACTTGAACGACACAAAAGACCCTTACGAAGAGATAGCAAAGAAAGGATTCCTGAGAATCGAGGCGAACTTCAGAAAGAAGAATGGAGATGTTTTCCCTGGAGAGCTGTCTGCAAGTCTATTTCAGATTGCGGGCAAACCTGTAATCCAGGGGATTGTAAGGGATATATCTGAGAGGCGCCAGTCTGAATGTGCACTCCAAGAGAGTGAAGAACGGCACAGGACTATCATAAGCTCGATGTCTGATACTGTGTTTGTCTACGACAATGAGAATCGTTACGCCCAGATCTACGCTTCCGAAGAGAGTCTACTCTATGCCAAGCCGGAGGACATCCTCGGCAAACACATTGATGACGTGTTACCAGAAGAAGTAACTGGTCTACTCGCAAGCTGCATGAATAGAGTAAAGGAAACGGGCAAGAGTGAGAGTATTGATTACTATCTCGAGTTGGACGAAGTAGGACATTGGTTCTCAGCACGCATGAGCCTTCATGAAGACGGTGAAAGTATTGTTGCAGTCACGCGGGATATAACGGAACGAAGACAGGCGGAAGATGCTAGAGGTGAGTCTGAGAACACGTATAGAACTCTCTTTGAATCCGCCAATGATGCCATATTTCTAATGAGAGATGACATCTTCATCGAGTGCAATGAAAAAACCCTTGAGATGTTCGGTTGCACTAGGGAACAAATCATTGGTGAGCCACCGTACAGGTACTCCCCAAAACACCAGCCTGATGGAAGGGACTCAAAGGATAAAGCGTTAGAAAAGATTGGTGCGGCCTTCAGTGGGGAACCTCAGAGGTTTGAGTGGATGCACATCAAGTACGACGGCACTCCCTTTGATGCTGAAGTTAGTCTGAATGTCATTGAAATCGAAGACAAGCCCGCGTTGCAGGCTATCGTGCGAGACATCTCGGAATGGAAACGTGCTGAAGAAGCTCTACGGGAATCAGAAACGAAGTACAAGTCGCTACTAGAGCAGGTGACGCTCGGAATAGTCATTGTCCAAGGGGTTCCACCACGTGCCCGCTATGTCAATCCAGAGATGTTTAGAATAACTGGCTACACGCCTGACGAAATACTCGAATTCTCGGAAAAAGAAATGGCCCGTGTTATCGACCCTAAGGAATTGCAGCACCTCTTCCGCCGCTTCGAAGACAGACTAGACGGAAAACCAACGCCTCAAAGATATGAGATTCGTCTGACTCGAAAAGACGGCAAGAAAATTTGGGTCGATTTCACTGCAAACCTCATCGAGTATGATGGACAAACAGCCCTTCAGGGAACGCTTATCGATATAACAGAGAAGAAGGCAGCCCAGGATGCTCTAAGAGAGAGCGAAGAACTTTACCGACTCCACTTCGATCATGCATCCGACGTAATTCTTTCGCTCGGTCTTGATGGAACAATACTGACTGTTTCTCCGTCTGCAAAGGTCCACGTGGGCTATGTTCCAGCTGAGCTTGTAGGAGAGAAGTTCCAAGACCTCGACATTCTAGTTCCTGAATACGTGGACATAGTTGTTTCAGACATTGCCACGGCAATCATGAACCGGCAAGGCAAGCGTGCTGTGTACGAGTTCATTCATAGAAATGGGAAAAGGCTATGGGGTGAGGTAAGCGCATCGCCACTTATTGTTGATGACAATGTAGTTGCCATCATGGCTGTCATCAGAGACATAACAGACCACATCGAGTCGGAAAGGGAACTGCGAGAGTCAGGCAGAGACCTCGAGCTCTATACATCTCTTCTCCGTCATGACCTGGGAAACGACCTGCAAGTGATACTTGCTCAGACGCAAGGGGCTCAGGTGCTGCACGCAGATGATACTAGGCTCATAGAGCTAGCTGAAACTATCAGCGCGTCGGCACTCAGAATGTCACAGGTGCTTGCCCTCTTTGAACCTAGAGAAAAGAAAAGCGAAGAAAACATCGTGACAATGCTAGAGACCTGCGCGCTGCAGGCAATGAAAGCTCACCGGGGTATGGAAGTCGTGATCCAAGCCAATCCCTTGGCCCGGAAACAAAAAATCGCTGGTGGCAGATTACTCCCGATGGTCTTCGACAACCTGTTACGCAACTCTGCGCAATTCACAGAAACAGATGTCGAGGTCCACATCGCAGTCACGCGAAAGAAGGACTACGTGCAGATTGACGTGTCTGATGATGGGCCTGGAATTCCCAAGGAGATTCGACCGAAACTCTTCGAGCGTGGCACTTCGACGAAAGGAGGAGGTCTTGGGTTGTACCTCAGCAAGCGTGTTCTTGAACACTATGGTGGCTCAATAGAACTGCTACCTAAACAGAAGCTAAAGAAAGGGGCGATATTCCGCGTCAAACTGAAGAAAGCCTAATGGGACCAACCTCCATTTGTGAACAGTCTTAAGCAATAAATCCCGTCAGCTCGCACAGCGATATTTGGGAGAGATTAGAATGAATAAGGAAGAGACTCTCGAATTCATTGACAGACAAATCAAACTAGAGATGCGCATTATCGAGCTGGTAGAGGAGAACACGTCAAAGCTTGGCAACGCATTCGTGAAAGATCTGTTGCTTGGAATTTCGCAAGACTCGAAGAAACACGCAGCCCTGCTCAAATCTCTGAGGAAAGCTGTTGAAGGACCGACTCCATTCATCAGTGAGGATGAGAGGGACAAGATTGCCGAGGGCATTAAGGAGCATATCAGACTTGAAGCGAGTGCAGTCAAGACCTATGGCGAGCTAATTGAGAAGAGCGACAATGACCAGGTGAAGACAATAGCAGCCATGATTCGTGAGGATGAAATACGGCACCACAGCCTCCTTCATGAGCTTCACAAGACAATGATTGAGCCAGAAACCCTGACTGAAGACATGATTTGGGATGTTCTTTGGAAGGATTCCCCTTGGAAGGGTAGTCCAGGCGGCTAGTTCCATCGCATCAAAAGGCAACCGGCGGCCCCAAGATACTACTCGCATCACTCCTCTCAAGTCCTACAGCACAGGCTTTTTAGCCATAGTTAACTAGCACAACTAAGGTGACATCTTGACTCCTTCAAAGCCTTATGACACGATAATCATCGGCGGCGGCCCCGCAGGCGCTTCAGCGGCGCTGCATCTTGCATATCACAAGCGGTCAATCTTAGTTCTTGATCGCGGGACGAGCCCTATGCATTTCCATACAAACAGCATCTACAACTTTGCAGGTTCTGGCACGTACAACGAGGGCAGATCACTGCTTCGTCAGATGGAAGGAGTCGCGCAATCAGCCGGATCGAAATTCAAGGCAGCGAATGTAGTAGAGGTGTCCGGTCGATACCCAATGTTCAAAGTCACTACAGACTGGAGTCCTCGAACCAGGGATAAGTCTGAATACATTGCTAAGACCTTAATGTTCGCAACTGGAACTGCGCGCAAACATCCGCTCGTAGACGGCGAATGGATGAATTGGCTACCTATCGCCAATGTCGGAAATGGAGCATACTACTGCCCAGACTGTGAGGCACCACTATGCAAGGGCAAGGATGTTCTAGTGGTCAACGCAGGGACTGTGGGCAGCGCTCTTCATGTTGCTAACACACTGACAAGATTCGCCAAGAAGATTCGCATATTGATGACCGAAGATGCCTATGCACCGATAGAGGATCAGGACCTTACTAAGCTAGATAAATCACCCTTCGAATGGGTCAAAGGCACAATCAAATCGATAAATTTCACACGACCAGGAAGGGTACAGTCAGTTATCCTAACGAATGGCGATAAAATACGAGCGAATGTGTTCTTTGTGGCTCATGTGGCAATTCCAAGGTCTGAGCTTGTACAGCAGATTGGAGTGGAAGTGGATCAGCGAGGGAACATTCTCACTGACAAGCGGGGCAAAACTAACAAAGAAGGAGTCTGGGCAGCTGGCGACTGTCGCCCAATAACACAGCAAGTGGCAATGGCAACAGGAACTGGAAATTACGCAGCACTCATGATAAATCAGTTCTTGGGCAATGAGTACGAGAAGGACCGATTATTCGATCATCCGGATTGCCGCGGACTCATTCATCCCGA
>JAUWOA010000028.1 GCA_030612365.1 Candidatus Thorarchaeota archaeon | reverse complement strand
ATTATCTCCAAGGCTTCCCTCAGTTTCCCAACTTGACCAGAATATCTCAACCCGTATGGTTCTACGTTCTCAATCTCCCCAGCTCCGATGCCCATGATTGCCCTTCCTCGACTTATGTGGTCTAAAGTCAGAAAGGTCTGTGCAAGCAGAACTGGGTGTCTGCGTAGAGGCTCAGTGACCGCGGAAAGCAGTTTCACTCGCTCGGTCACAACAGCACAGGCTGCCATTATGCTGGCCATCTCATAGTAGGTATGTGGTGACTGTTGGATAAGAGCAAGGGGAGTTACATCGGGGGTCCAAATCCCTTCAGGAATGAAACCCGCGAAGTGGTCTGGAAACGCCATACTGTCATATCCCAGAGAGTCGATGGTTCGGGCGTTCCGTACAACATTGTCGTAGGGCGGTAGGAAAGGACCTGGTGCTCCAATCTCCAGATCATAGATGTCAGTCATCTACTCACACGTCTCAGCAAAATGGATGAGTGCTTTCTTCACTTTTTCGAAGTCATCAAATCTAAGAAACTCGTCAATGCCATGGAAATTGCCATCCTCAGCAATGGTTCCGTAGCAGGCAGTAGGAATTCCTACTGCAGTGAAGAAATGTCCGTCATTTCCACCTAGGTCTGCGGCGATAGGTATCTCGGGACTTACAACCTCCTGAACGGCCGCATGGAACGCCTTGATGTACTTGTTCTCAGGATCAGAACCCCAGCCATGAACCGTCATTTTGATCTCGAGACTTGCATCAACACCTGTTTCCTCCTTAGCCAGTTCCAAGAACTTCTCGAGATCCTTGGCTACATCCTTCGGGTCTTCTTCTGGGATGCATCTGCAATCAAATGAAATTTCTGCCTTACCTGGGATGATATTTGTCTTGCTGCCGGCGTGATATATGGTCATACTGAATCGGCCCCATAGGGTGGCGTGGGGACTACCAGGAGGTGCAGGTAGTTTCGATTCTACTTTTCGTCGCACATCGACATAATCCAGCATGCGGTCAAGTAGCGGAATCGAGAGATGTATAGCATTGTTGAACGCAAATGGGTATCCAGCATGGCCCTGAGTTCCATGGACTGTGATTGTCCCGGCTACGACACCGCTGGCCCCAACGCTTACGTACGTGGGCCCTGAATCAATAACTAGCCCGAGGTCCCCACGTATCTTAGGTGGACCGTTCATGAGGTATTCGATACCCCACGCACCGCCAATCTCTTCGTTAGGCGAAATCAGTATCTTCCAGTTTACCTTTGAGTTACCTTTTTTGATAAGTTCCTTAGCTGCACTCACACAAGCCACAACATTGCCCTTATTGTCAGTCACACCTCGACCGTACGCCTTGTCCTTCTCAACGGTCAGTTTGAAAGGTGGCCGAGTCCATGCCTCGACGTCTCCAGCAGGTACAACATCATAGTGCGTGCATAGCAAAACTGTGACCTTGGATCCTACATCCATGGTAGCTACAACGTTCGGTTGCGGCTTGCCATCGTGCTTAGAGTCGAAACTTTCGACCTTGAGACCTGCCTTCTCACAGTATCTCATTATGATCTCAGCACATTCTGTGTAGTTCTTCTTCTCATCACTATTAGTGTCCAATTCAATGATATCTCGGAGAAAACTCTCTTCCCACTTGTCCATCGTATTCATCTCACGTCAAGGCGCTAGTCGGATATGAGAACAAGCCCTCATATTTGTCTTACTTCTGACACGTCTGGCAATAATTCGTTTTGAATCGATTCGCTGTGACCTCTGAAACACGCCCGCCACACAACGGGCAGACTCCACCGCCTCGGTTATGGATCATCATAAAGTCCCGCTTCTCAAGGGCAATCTCATCTAGGGAGCGTTTTTCTAGGATCCCCTTGAACTTCATCAGTACGTTACGCATAGCATTGTAGAGCTGTTCTACTTCTTCGTTACTCAGACTCGATTTTCTTCGGAAAGGAAGTATTCCAGCGTAAAGAAGAATCTCATCAGCGTAGGCATTGCCAATGCCCTTGACGAACTTCTGGTTCCGCAGAATGCTCTTGATCTGCCCACGACGATGCTTCAGGTGTTGTTTGAACTCAGCCAATTTCAGTTCAGGGTCTAGGGCTGAAGGACCGCGTTCATTGAACTCTGCTACTTGCGAGTAATCGCCCCCCTTCACTAAATAGACCCTACTCATCTGCTTCCTGTCCGTATACCTCAGAGTCCGGTTATCAGAGTGCAATTGAAAAATGTCCATCTTGGATGGCCGCTTGGGTCTTTCCATCAACCAGAACCGACCAGCAAGCATTGGGTTCACAACTATCTCACACCCATTTTCAAGAGAGATTAACAAGAATTTGCCATCCGCTCGGACAGCCTCATAGGCTTTACCTGTCAATTCATCTTCAAAGTGTCTAACCTCGATGCCGTGAAGTACTAGATGATTATGGACTACTGCTTTCTGGATGGTTTTGCCTTGCAACAACGAATTGAGTCTGCTGGCAATCACTTCCAACTCAGGCAACTCTGGCAGCTCTGTTCACCTCAGCGGCTAAAACCCCTGCAAAATTACATAAAGGCAGAACTTAAGGCTGATTGTGCTGCTCTTGTCTTCATGCCAGAACCTGTTGTATTTCACATTCAAAAGGGCCGTCTTGTCAAGATGCACAATCCTGGTGCATTTGGACGAGGCGACTGCTATCTTGTTGATGCGGGTCCAAAGATCTACCTCTGGATTGGACCGAAGTCAACTGCTGATGAAAAATTCCTAACAGCCGCATCAGCGGTTATGAAGGACACGGCACGCAAAGGTCATGCAGATATAGATCGTATTGATGGTGGTAACGAGCCAGAGTCATTCAAGAGTCTCTTCGATGACTTCCGCCTGACCGATGAGGACACTGCAGGCATTCTCAGGAAGGTCCAGATGGAGACTCATGAACACAAACTATGGCGTGTTCACCGAGATGGCGACGAAACATACTTTGCAGAAGTATCTAGAGAGAAGCCATCTTTGAGAAGTGATGATGTTTTCATTTTGGACGCTTGGGATACATTCTATGTTTGGCGTGGAAAGGATGCCAGTGCAAGAGAGAAGTTTGATGCTACCATACTTGCGCGACGCTATGATGCAGAACGTGTAGGCGTGCAGGAGATTGAACTAATCGAGGAAGGAAACGAACCAGATGAATTCCTGAAGTTGCTGGACTGAGAGATACTACACAAGCCTGTAGTGCCCAGGACGCGGCTCATATAGGACACCAGCATTCTTCATTTGTTCCAGCTCTTTGACTGCAATGTGACGTTCTAGGCCAGCCTCTTCCGCAATCTCGTCAAGAGAAGGCCCAAGCGATTTTGGCGTTCCAGTATCAAGCTTCTTGAGCGCCTTCAGTATCTTTGTATTGAAGCGATGTAATGGTCGATCCTTCCCCCAGTCACGTTCCGCCTCAGTCTTCAGCTGAGTGAGTTCAAGGTATTCTTTGAGGGCGGGCTCAAGTACACGGTCCCACGAACGCTTCAAGTCACTGGCAGTCACTTTGTCTTTCCAAGATGCTCTAGCCGATGAACGCGCTAGCCGGACTGTGCTTAGGGGCCTACCTAACGAGTCAGCATCGAGAATACTCCCTCGTGACATTGCTGCATCTTCAAGACCAAAGCTCTCCTTGAGGGTTTCCAATCTGGAGAGCACATGCTTTGTGCTAGCTTCAATTGAGCGTTTAGCCACTTTTGGAGTCAATAGCTGATAGGTGACTGCAGCTTTGATTATCGGTAGTCGTAGGTCCGAAGCTGCTTTCCGTTCAACCCAGAAGTCCTCCGATGTGAGAGCTAGGGGTACGTCTGGAAGAAAACCTGTTTCGCTATCAGTAAGAGCACTCAAGGATACCTCTCTGAAGCCGGATGGATCCAATCTTTTGACGCAGAGAGTTTCCATTCTGGATTTGCTCGGAGACCCCACATCCATTCGCCAGAGCCTTGGAGTCACCACATTGATACCCCTCACGTTCCTATGTTTTGCAGCTTTACCACGAAATGTTGGTGGGAGCACATCACGTATGAAGCCAAGCAGCTGTCGAACCTGCCTTTGCGAAGCTATCGCCTGAATCCCTACAGTGAGCCCACCAATGCTCTCCTCGAAGGGCGGACTCGATATGAACAATTGAGCAAAGACGCGTTTGCTCGCCTCAGCCATTCCGACCTGCTCAAAGAGCATGCTCGATAGCTCCTTGAGAGATACTGGATGTTTGATCCCCGATAGGAACTTTTCAGGCAGCCTTTCCACCGCATCGGCAGTGATTGCTCTGACAATCTCTTGCGAGCGCTCTAGTATGCGAGGAACGGCAACGCTTGTACCAGTGACTTCAATGAACTCTCCATCGAGCGGCAGATTTTGGTCCCGACGAAAGTGGACAAACATCCCCTCCAAGAGCCACGGACTGGGAGTGAGAAGGATGAGTGAGCTGTCCCTTGTGTGGTGAACAAATCCACGAATCCTCAATGTTCGTCCGCTTAAGCGCTCTTGGAATCCTCTATGAAGCTCAAGCTCCCACGCGGCAAGCTCTGATCCAAACTGCCTATCGAATACATCAGTTGTCGCGACTGTGTCACCCAGCCTATCACCGGGAGACCCATGGCGTTGGTAGAGATCTTCTGGTTTCATCTCTCGTCAATCCAGTCAGTCCTTGCCGGCTTTCTCAGCTTTCAGATATTCCCTATACGCACGAGGGTAGAGAGCACTCAATTCCTCTGTCGATGGCAACCGTTCTGCGTATGGTCTGTACGTCTGCCCGGGCTCTATTCTCCCCGTTTCACTGTCGATTATTGGTTTCAACTGCTGGTTGATCTCGAATCCAACAAAATGTCGCCAGTTCTCCTTGGCTGCTACTGCAGTGGTTCCGTTACCCATGAAGGGGTCTAGAACAACATCACCTGGACGGGATGAGAAATCAATGCATCTGCTTACAACTTCCAAAGGAAGCTTCGTGCTATTCTTATCTTGGCCAGCCCGGTACTGACGCTTGATTCTCCATACGTCTTCGGGATAATGTTCAAACTTGTTGAAGAAGTACTCACGGGGGTCCATGGCGAACAGCAACACGTGGTAGTGACTAGTAACGAACCGCTTTTTTGTGAAGACTCCAAACGGATAGTGCCAGATGATGTGGTTAAGTAGAACTAATCCCGCTTCTCTGGCGCCTCTCAACACGAACTCTAGGTTATTCCAGCCACTGAATATGTAGGCTGAAGCATGTTGCTTCATGACACGCGGCAACTCACTGATCCAACCGACTGTAAAGTCCTCGTAACTTCCCTGCGCTTCTGTATAGCCCTCAATGACAAAGGATTCATCGCGATTGTAGACACCGCTCTTGCCGTTGAAGTCTATTCCGAAAGGAGGGTCAGCAATGACCAAGTCGATTGAACTTTCAGGAAGTTGCTGCATTCCTTTGACACACTCATCGAATAGTACAGTATCGAGAGGCATCCCTCCCATCAAGTGAGCCTTCTTTTCGAATAGCTTGCGGGCCTCACCTGTGGTCCAGTCATGGTCAGGTCTGAAGTAGAACTCCGCCAGATGAGGAATATACTTCCTTGAGCGACGCTTGGTTCCACCCTTCTTATCAGATGCATCGTCAGAGTCTGTTGTCATACGTCAAGTCATCCATACTCGGCCCTTCATCCACTTAAGCGATATGGAGGAGGTCAGAAGACCAATAGGCGGAAATCCGTCTACAGCAGGTCTGAGGGATCGACACCGCGGGAGATTGCCTTCTGTTTCATCCAGTCCATGAATGATTCGATAGGTTTCTTCATCTCCTCGGCTTTCAGCGATTTCAGTTCCAATGCGTCTTCGGGACAAGTTATGACGCAGACCCCACATCCTACACACAGGTCGGGGTTGACCTCACTGATGTCTTCGGGGATGCTCAGGGCATCAAACTGACATCTTTCAACGCAAGTGCCGCATCCGCTGCATAGCTCAACATCCACACGGACAACGAAGTTCGCCTTTACAAAGGCGTGTGGTGTTCCAGATAATGAAACTCCCCTGAGTACATTGCAGCAACAAGTACAGCAATTGCAGATGTAGTTGTTTCCGCTCTGAATGTTCATAGTGCAATGAACCAGGCCAGCTTCCTCGGACTCACGCAGTATCTTCAGAGATTCCTCCATCGTTATGGACTGAGTCAACTTGTCTTCATCGAAGGCATTCTCTTTTTCAGGAGCAAAGATTAGGCAGACCGATTTTGGGTACTTGCAGGGGTTGTCCAACAACTCCTGCTGTTTCTTGCAGATGCACTCGCGGAGACCCCAAGACTTGGAGTTCCTGATTATCTCCTCAGCCACGTCGTAAGGATGGATTTCAAGTTCAGTCTTGATCGCTTCATTGATTGGTATCACTCTGAATACGGCAGGTTCAGTGCTGAAGAGTTCGCCTCCTCGCCCCTTCACGAAGTAGTCTTCAGCAAGCTGGGCGAACTCCTTATCCATGCGACCTAGCTGTTCCTCATAGATTCCGACTGCAAACGGTATCAGCGCGTATCTTCGACCTGTGCTTGAGTTCCATGCGCGAATCTGTCCCTTCTCGTACATCGTTTCGAGCTTGCGCTTCATTCCTTCGATATGCAGTTCAAGCCGATCCGCCATCTCTTCCACTGTTTCCCCGCGCAGCTTCATCCGACTGGCAAGGTTTGCCTCCTCAGGTGTGAATATCCATCGGAGAATTTTGAGATGGGTTCCATCATCCACACTTGCATAGCTATTCGGAATCTTGTCGAGAACATCAGCAAGTCGTTGGTAAGCGTCATCAATGTCTTCAGTCGTCATCACCGGAGCCTCCTGCATTTTCATAGGGCCTTAAGCACCAGTGAAGATACGCACCGGGCATAAAGTGTTACGTTCCGACGTAAACCGAATTCCCTTGTGGTCAACGCGCAGTTAATTCCACGGTACGCTCGATTGTAGGAGCTTTTTTAATGGCTCATACAGACATAGGCTCAGGCGACCACACGATGGCAGGGGTAAAGAAAGCAGCGGGACTATACTTCGAATCAATTGATCAAGACGCGGCTGAGAATGAGTTTCTCAAGGCGCTGGAAATCGAAGACCTTCCTAATTATACCGTTGCATGGGTGGAGGAGCGGGTTCTGATTCTACATATGAAGAAGTGGTTTGGTCTCAAGTTCCCCAGTCAAGACAAGGCCGAGGAAGTCTTCAGACAGGTGGTCAGCGAGGGCCGCAGCTGAACAAAGGATTGACTCCCTGAGAGCCCTATAAGGTCGCTTCGTACTCGATAAGCCCGATGATTGGAACAAATCCTAGTGATTGGTAGAGTTCTAGACCGGCGCGATTGGTTTCCGGTGTGCCAACCCATGAATACTGACAACCATTTTCCAAAAACAGTTGGCTAATCTGGTTGACCAAAAGTGATGCAACACCTATTCTCCGGAATTTCGGGGATACGCCAAGTTCTCCTATTATGCCAAAGGGCGGCCGATACTTGAAGTCAGGTTTCCATCCTATCAGCAGACCTGCTAGCTCTCCGTCTACTATGGCAATCCTCCAGAAGTCCGCAGGAGAGTAGCCGAACTTCCCGTCTTTGGCTGCCTGTTGAATTTGAAGGCTTTGGTCATAATCTGTGACTGCAGAGTCGTAACCATGAACCGCTCTATCCTCTGGTGTAGACGTGAATGCCGATACTGTGAGCTCGCTGAGTTCCTCCAATGTGAAGTCATCGAGCGTCTTGACCACCATATCCTCTGGTGTAGGCTGCGGTATCGACAGACTGAGGTCTAGCAACAGCGTCACGCTCATGGGTCCACTCTTTTTGAACCCAAAGCTATCGTACAGTTGGGCGTGCCATGCTATGAGATCTGGACGGTCAAGCGGATATCTCAGCCTGCATCTTACCCTCTCGACCCCTCTGTCTTTCAAAAACGAAAAGCCGAATCTCATGAGTGCATCTGCAACACCGCTGCCCCGCTCGAAGGGAGGCACTCCTGGTTCCCATCTCCTGATCCAGCCCGTTTTATCATCTGACGTGATGCCCAAGACTCCCACGATTTCGTCATCATCATCCAGCCGTGCAACTAGGAAGGTGTTCTCAGGTTTGCCGAACTCTTCCTGTATCTCTTCTAGTTCTTCATCCGAGTGATAATCAAACGGGCCACGGTCCTCAATCCAGTGGACATGACTCATGCACGCCAACCAAGCTTCCTCATAGTCTTCGAAGGACTCTGCCGATTCTACGAGAATCTCTATTTCACTCATCTCGTTCCTACTTGGCAAGGCGTATGTATAAACAGTTGCCTTCTTACTCGACATTCTTCTGTCGGTATTCGATAGAAACAAGTCGAGTCTGAACTTGATGCTATCCGCTTGCACCAAGATGCAGAAGCTTATGGATATCATAATGTGACCATAATAGCGTTTTAATTCGGGAGAGTACTCCGGTCCCGCTTAATTGGACTCCTGATATGATGCTTGTGTAGCATTTATCAACGAACACCCATGCGACAAATGTAAAACGATTAGCATGCGTTGCTGAACACGGACGTGTAATCTTGAGAATCTGTGTCAAGTGTGGTAGAAGCAATAATGTAACTCGGAAGTACTGCGTGCGTTGCGGAGCTTCTCTTATTCAACCGATTAAAAAGGAAGAGCCTAAGGAGGTAGCTCGCATCCCTGAGGCAACGCAGGCCACAACAAGAGAAACAACACCGAGGGCTGAAACGCATAAGGAATCCCCAACTCCTAGGCCAGAGGGAATCATCACAAGTGGCGGACTGGCTAAGCCGAGCTCGATTCAGCAAGACAGGGTGAGGACAACTGAACATCATGTGGAGAGCACTGAGCTCGAGAAGGCAAAGGATGCATTTCATCGAGCGGATCAGGTTGGCGTAGTGGAGGGCGATGGGGGAATCGTTGAAACTAGGATGCTCAGAGCTACCGAGGTGCGTGAACTCATGGCTAGCATGGTGAATTCACGAGAGGAACCCACAACTCAAGAGCCGGAGTCGATGATCCAAGCAGAACTGTCCCCACAGAGAACATCAGAAACTGGAATCGCACCTATTGTCACTCCCCAGCTCGTTGAAGAGCATATCACCAGCGCCAAGCCGATATTCGCCCCCAAAGCTGAGCCCGAAGTGAAACCGCGAGAGGAGGAAGTCGAGCTTTCACCGAAGCCCCCTCCCCGAGCTATGCCAGTCACGCAGGCCAAGGAGTCTATTGTGGAAGTTGCACCACCGCCAGTTGCGCCAGAACCAATCATCGAAGCTGCAACCAGTGTGCAGACCCAAGAAGTAGAGAGTAAGGCTGAGTCACCAATGACAGGGATAGATGACCCGGAGTATCGCAATGATGCCAAACTAGGGCCATTGCTGCTTAATCATAAGATTATCCATAACGAACTGAAGCAAATCGAGTCCGAGCTTGATAGTGTCCGCTTGCAGCAAGATGCGGAGGTCCAAAAGTATCACAATGCGGCTGAAGCCAAGAAAATTCATTATGAAAGTTTGAAGGAGCAGCTCGCTCAGGCAAAACAGGAACTGATAGATGCAGGCAAGCAATACTACGAGTCCGAGGATCGCAGAAAGAAGGAACTTTCCGGCAGAGAGAAGCGATTCAAGAAGCTTCAGAGCAGCATCAGCAAGTTAGAGGCCGCGATAGACAAACGTGTCCGTGAGCTAGACAGCAAGAAATAGAAGCGCGCGTAGTGGAGAAGAGTCAGCATCTTTCTAGAAACAATGTAGGAAAAAGAGTTTGAAGGAGGGCCTTGCAGCCCTTCCTTCAGAAACTAGTTGCACTAGATGCATCTGTGGATGACTTCGGGGCCCGCTTCTGTGTAGCGTCGTTCGATACAGGGGGACTTGTTCGGGATTGTTATAAGCAATCAGATACATATTACTCTCAGAAGCGAGAGATGTCTAAGATGCAGGATGACCTCATAATAACAGACCCAAATGTTATGATGGGAAAGCCGCTAATAGCAGGCACTAGAATCACAGTTGAATTGATATTGGATAAGCTCGCAGCTGGCGAAGCTATTGAGCAAATCCTAAAGGACTATCCTCAACTCAGTCGCGAAGCTGTTCTCGCTGCCATAGCATTTGCGTCTGATGCGCTCAAAGCGACTGTCACTCATCCTGCTGGAGAGGCAGTAGAGTGAAACTACTTGCTGACGAATGCATCGAGAAGACTGTGGTAGAGTTTCTTCGGTCACAGGGATTCACTATCGATTATATCGCTGAAAATTCATTGGGCGCAAGTGATGATGTGGTTTTGGAAATGGCACAATCGTCAAATGCGATACTCCTGACAGCTGACAAGGACTTTGGCGAGATTGTCTTTAGGCAAAGGAGAGCTTCAACAGGAGTCATCCTAACACGCCTTCACGGACTTCGGACCAGTAACAAAGCAGAAATTATTGCTGATGCCCTCAGGGAATACTCTGATGAGATGGAAGGCAAGTTCGTGGTCATATCTCCAACAACAGTGAGAATCAGTAGACCTCCAATAGCGAAGAGAGGCTAGGTTTTGATGATTGGTGATGGAAAGTTGAAGATTCGTGCTTTCATATATGAGGACATGGAAGCTGTGCTTCAGCTGGCTAACATGTATGCCGCTTTCGACGGAACGACAAGTAAGGCGGATCTAGTAGTGTCGAGATTCTTTCCAAATGGGTTCTGGGTTGCCAAAAAAATGGCGAAGTAGTTGGATTTGCGTTTGGTTATTTCAAGGATGTTCCGGGTGAAGTCTTGGTCCGATGGGGAGCCTCCAAGGTTGGAGAGGTTATGCTTGTGGCGGTCGACGCAAACTACAGGAATGTGGGAATTGGCACAGCATTACTACGTAGGGTGCTAGAAGAACTCAAGAAGGCAGGAGCTGACCGCGTCATTCTGCATTGCCCTGCTGAAGCCATAGAAGCAAAGAAGCTCTACGACAAGCTCGGGTTCAATACTAGAGCATATCACATGACGAAGCAACTATGAACAAGGGCGATCCTTCAAACGGTCGGATACGAATAGGACATGCTATTCTATCGGACTCATTGGATTTCTTCTGCGTCTGGGATATCTTCGGAAGGCCGATATCCACGGCTCGATCTACCTCCAGTTAGGCAGTAGGTGAGTACGGAAACCAGAACAATCACGATGAGGACTGTTAGGTCCCATGTGGGAAGCTGCATGCTCTTGACCTCACGTCCATGGTAGAAAATAATCATATCAATATTCGCATTCCTGATTGGTTGTGTATAATGTTCTGGAATGTTTAAAATGAGAGTTTGAAGGAGGGCCTTGCAGCCCTTCCTTCAGAAACTAATTGCACTAGATGCATCGATGGATGACTTCGGGTCCTGCCTCATCGAACTCCTTGCGGCTGACCCACATCTTCTGGAAAGTCTTCAGTGAAGCAAGGATGCTTCCACCAATCCAGACTGAGTACTGCCTCTCAGGAGGAGCAATGATGCGAACCTCGACGTTCTCTGGGACTAGCTCGGTGATCTCCTTGTGGAGCCTCTCCTTGAGTCCTGGGAACATGGTGGAGCCACCTGACAACACGATGTTCGCGTACAGATCACGTCTCAAGTCGACGTCACATGCCTTGATTGAGCCATAGATGTGCTCATCGAGTGGCTTCGTGTCCAAGCCAATGGCGCTCGGGTTGAAGAGCAACTCGGGAGCCTGGAAGCGCTCTGCACCAACGGTAATCACATCACCGTCGGGGAGCATGTACGGCTTGTCAACGCCTGCCTTGTCTGCAACGGTCCTCTCACGTTCAGGGTCGAGGGCAACGTAGCAGAGTTTTTCCTTGATGTCTCGGACAATCTCCTTCTCTGCACCGCTGACAAAGGTGTAACCCCTCTGTCTGAGCAGTCTGCGCAGATACTCGGTGATGTCACGGCCTGCAAGATCGATTCTCGCGATGGCATGTGAAATAGCAAAGCCCTCGTAGATTGGGACTATGTGTGTCACACCATCACCTGAGTCGATGACCAGACCAGTTGTCCGACCTGATGCGTATAGTGATAGCACTGCCTGCGTTGCGACATACACTGCGGGTACTCCGAAGTTGTCGAACATGACAGATGCCATTCGTTCTCTGTTTTCTCTGGGGTTGAACGGCGCTTCGGTCAGAAGCACTGGGTTCTCGCTGGGGTCTATCTTGAGATCGTTATAGAACGTATAGCTCCATATCTTCTCGATAGCATCCCAGTCATCGATCACACCGTGCTCGATTGGGTATACCAAACGTAGAACACCACGCAGATTGATAGCCTCTTCACCAATGTAGTAATCACGCGTGTAGTGGTCGACGTCTGTCATAATCGACTCATATCGCGGATAACCAATTAGTGTGGGCCAAACACTTCGTGGCTGATCTTCGCCGGCATAACCATTCTTACTGAGACCTGTGCCATTATCAATGACAACAGGTTTCGCGCCAAGAAATTCGTCTTCAGCCATTTTGTTGGTCCTCATTATTGTTTATCTAGAATCTAGATTCCCGCGCAAAGTTATCCGAACTCTGTGCTGGCAGGAAATGCATTCTTTTTCTATTTAAGCCTTGTTTGGCTGGATTTGAAAAACAGCCCGATAAGATTGAGAACTATTTATTCTATATAGATAATGTAGTTCATAGTAAAAACGTCCGAAAATGCCCAAAACTGCATTGTAGGCTTTCGAGGGCGGAAAATAGCACATGAGGCGATTTCGTATGACTGCCCTGTTTCATCAAAGGATTATGAGATATATCATCAGGATAATACACACATCGACCAATATAATATATATGGGTTATATCGATAAAGGCCCATAGTGAATAGTCATGTTCTGGCCATCTGGTGACGACATCATCCGCAAAGAGATAGAAGGAGTGCGTGCTCGCAGGATAATTCTGGACCAACTTGAGGGAGGTCCACGAACTGGGAGCGAGCTGAGAGAGAGCATCAGGAAGGATATGGCTGCACGGCAAGTCGGCTCAAAAGGCAAGAAGGTAGACCCAAAGAAAGTCAAGGTCACGGACCCAAAGCTCTACTTCAACACACAACACCTTGAGGACTTGAGAGTTATTCGTAGTTGGAGAGAGTCACAGCAGCGTGTATTCAGTCTTGAACCGAAAGCGGTACACCCCGTGAGAAGAGCTCTTGGTATCTCGAAGCCCAAGGTAATCCTTACGTCGTTAGCACTGCCTGAAGACGCTCGGCTTCTGGTTGCATGGCTTTCAACAGAGGCCAGTCCAGACATCAAGCTCCTTCGGTTAGTTGTAGAACAACAACGCTTTGCTAGAGGGGTCTCCAAAAACCTCGAGAAACACATTCCGAGCAATGGACCTCGGCATTGGGAGAACAGATGGCTTGAACTGCCTATCGAGATTGCGGGGGACAACGAAGGAGGTCTCCGAGGGAATCTCATGTCCACGTATACCGAGATAGAGAAGGTTGTTCTGGAAGACATACCAGAGGGGGATATTCTTGTGGATCTGTCTTCAGGCCCACCTACAATCGTGCTTGCATTGAGTCTTCTGGCTATGGAGTACTCACTGCCCGCAATTCATGTGCAGAGATACGAGGGCGAGAAGACTACAATCACAACAGTTCTGCCCAGGAGGGAAGCAACATGAGTGTTGGTGACCTTAATCTCGAACAAGTCCATATTGAGAAGAAGATAGCTTCACTGCTGACAGAAGTGGAGAGAACGAAAGAGAATGTGCCTTCTCAGAATACGCGTCTTCTTGGAAAGACGAAGCGTTGGGTAGCACAGTTGAACAGCATAATGTCCCTGGTAGACCGGGTGAAAGATTCGCTAAGACCGAAGCTTGAGAAAGTTCTGGGCGTATCCCTACACAAGAACGAGCTGCTCCTAGTTGCGATGTTCCAGCCAAGCACGAAGAACCTGTTTCTTGAGATGATAGATGAATTCCCATCCAAGCAGGAAGAGCTGAAGCATCTTGTGGCTCTTAGTGAAATGGCGGAGGCACTGGCACTAGTGGGAGATGCGGCAATCTCATTGGCTGCATTGCACCACGTCTGGCAGCCAAAATCGGTTGATGTGGGCGTATTGACCCAGAAGAGATCAGACATTGTTAACAACGAACACATGGCCAAACTCTGCGACGACTGGGGGCTCTATGAACATCGCATCCACTTCGACCCCCACACTGTGAGCAAGTCAGAGATGGAGCATGACAAGGGTACACTGCTTGAGGCAATCTACGGAATCGTCTACATTGAACATGGGCTGGACAAGATCAAAGAGCTGATCCGGTATCTTGCCTGATGTGATTCTGCAAAATACAGCCTAGGTCTCGGTCATATCATATTCGTCTTCACGATACGCCACATGCTCCTTCACGGGAAAGAGCTGGTCGAACCTCTTGTGCACCTTGACTGCTATCTCTGAGCTTGCATATACTCTGACCGAAGGAATCGTACTTTCTTGTTGACTCAATGTTTGTATCAGAGACTTGCCTTCCTGAGTGTCCTCAAGTTTGACAATGTCGAGACCTATCCCCTCACCACCAGCAAGAAGGGGTAATTTCCCCAAGGTGCTAGCTCCAAACTCAGGATAAACTACATCGATTATGGCAGCTCCGGGTTCTTCATCCAATTCCTCTTCGGCGTCGAGCAGCACCTGTATTTCATCAAGCATCCTCAAGAAACGCGATTTGACATCGTCCTCAAAGAACGCTATTGGCCTTGATAGGACCACCTTGAACAGGCGGCGATACCTGATTCTGGCCGCGTATTCGCGTACAAATTCTGTTTCGGACTCAAGAAGCCACCTGTAGAGATCAGCATCAGTCATCCGTGTGAACAACCCAATGCACTCGTTCTTTGAGAGATTCTCCTCCTTAATCCGGAAGTACGTCGCCTTGGAAACCATGGCCTCGGCCAATCGCACTGCATGGTGCAGATACAGGTCGGAAAACATCCAGTTTCGACTCAAGACTAATGATTCCAGAGACCGGAAAGCCTTGAGCATGTAGCCGCGTATGTATCGACCTTTCTTGTTCTTCACAACTCTATTCGTGAGCATGACACGTTCGGCAGGAAAAACTCCTAGCTGTACACCACTGTAATGGGCATCACGGATGAGGTAGTCTGTCTTATCTATATCAAAGGGGTTGTCAAGAAATTCTGAGAGCAACGCCAAAACTGGATCCTTTGACCTACGTCTCAGAACATCCACCACTGTTTGGGGCTCAATGTCATTGCGAGTTAAAACATCTGTCAATCCACTATGGAGAATCAATGACTCTCCAAGATCGAGATGGTCTAGGTCATGGGCTCCCTTTAGAGCAAACTCGATTGTGTGAGATGTTGGAGGGTGGCCCACATCGTGAAGTAAAGCCGTGATTCTGAATATCTTTTGTTGATAGTCATCCAGAAGCCGTGATAGTGGAATGAAGCATACGTGCTCTAGGTCATCGCAGTAGTTCACGACTCGAATCGACTTCTGAGCAAGGAAGTTCGTGCCTAGGCAATGTTGAAACCTTGTGTGAGTTGCGCCGGGATAGACAATGTGAGCCGGACCTAGTTGCATCACAAACCTTAGCCGGAGCATCTCCCAAGTAGAAATCACATCAAGTTCCCAAGGCTCCAAAAGAATGGCTCCGTGTACAGGATCCTGAATTGCCTTCTGACGCGTGTGCTTCTCACCCTTCGAGAGCAGCGCTTCATGATTTGCGATAATCTGCTTTACGCTACTCCAACCTAAGCCTCCAGCTGCCTTCAATGAAGTCAGTTCGGCCTCACGCATTCCTGTGATACGCACCAATTTGATGAGTTCGATGTTGGAGTCATAAGACACTTGGGTCCGCCCCTAGGCGGTTTCTGGTTGAGCCTCTATTTAAGCGATGGCTAGGGCATAACCTGCGGTGAGAGTTGTTGGCCTACAGGTCATCATGTACTCCCGATAGCTTTACTCTCTCACGGACACTGTTGTATTCTAATGTGTTCCCAGTTTTCATCGCACGACAATATCTATCGGGGTTGCAGTATCCCCAGTTACGCATGGCTCTACACGAAGGAGCGCTTCTCGCATTGTAGAAGGGCGCATCTATCAAGTTCGTTTTTACAAGGAACTTGGTCACGTTCTTGATACTCTTCTTCGCGAATGCAAGTCTGATGCAGGGCGGCGACCGCTCCACAGTCTTCCAGCGAATCATCTTGAAGAGATCGTACCAGAGTAAACATTTCTTTGCCGTGTAGAGAAAGGCGCACTTGGGACAAAGAGCATTGTAGATGGAGATTTGACAGATATTATCTCTGCTCTCCTGATCCAACCCCGAATATCGTAGGAGATGGAACTTGATCTGAGCGAAACGATCCGGGGTGAACGAACCGAACTCTTGGATGAATGAATGTAGTTCTTCTGCTACATCTTCTGCAGGGGCATTCCAATTCTTCGGCTCTAGAACAGGTGGGTGGTCTTGCTTCCGCATGAGTGTTTCGAACAATTGTTTGACAAGGCAGCTCTTAAGTTCATCACTCGACACGATTGGCTTCATTAGTGAATGATTCGATATTCTCTTAGCTATCCACTGGAACAACTCTTAAATTAGTCAAGCTTGGTTCAAACACCCCAACACTACAATGTAAAGAGGACCCCATAGAATGCCCAAACTCGAGATAATTGCAGAGATCCCATTCAAGGAGGTCATCACTAGTTTAGAACTCACAGACCTCACTGGCGATGGCAATGACAATCTTGTTCTTACTACAATGAATGGTGAGCTTCGGATCTTTGAATTTGAGAGTGGTAAAAAGGTTAGAGCCAACGAGATTATGAAGACTGGCGATCTACCGCCCGTTGCTGCAATGGCGCTTGGCGATGTGATGGGAAATGGCGTCAAGGACTTCGTGCTCGGGGGCCTCGATAACATGCTCCGAGTTGTGAGCTACCTGGATGATGAACTGGGGGTTAGAGCTACCACACCTCTTGGATCTCTTCCCACGGCCGTTTGTGTCACAAACGTCGTAAGTGATGACTCAGCTGAGGTAATCGTGTCTACTGCTGATAATGCCTTGAGATGCTATGGATGGTTTGACGTTGCATTGGACAAGCTTGCGCATAAGGTGGTTGATAGGCCTGTATTCTCAATGAAACCACTGAAAAGCAGGGGACTTTCATTCAGCCGATTTGTGTTTGGAGATGACGCTGGGTACCTCTATGTCTATCAGTATGCAGATGATAGGCTCCATGAGATTCATCGATCTAAGGTCAAGGGGGAGATTAGCCTCGTCGCCACGGGTGCAGTCACTGGCGGGTATAGTGATGAGGTTCTTACAATTTCGGATGACAAACAACTGACACTGCACGGAATCGACCAAGGAGAAATGAAGCAATTAGCGAACATCAGAGCGCCAAGCCCGATCACGTCTGTGCGGATTGGTCATCTCTTGGACAAGGCAGGAGCTGATGGTCAAATAGTGTCCTGCCAGGGCAACTCGAACATAACGGTTCTTTCTTACGAATCGAGGATGCTAACTCCAGAAGCTTCGATTAGGCCAGTCAAAAAGGCAGCTGAAGCATTGGTAGCAATTGGAGATGTAGACGGGGATGGCTCCGTAGAAATCGTGCAGTCGGTAGGCCGCACGCTATATCTAATGTCAATGGTTCCAGATTAAAACACTTCATGCCAAGTCTGGCATATGGATCTCATTGGCTTGAAGGACATTGATTGTCTTCACAGGAACCTTAGACTTGATTCGAGGAATAAACGCACTCTCCACCCAGGACTTAACTTTGGCTCGGGCATCCTCGATGTCATCTCCCTCACCATTCACATCTAGGCGGATTAATAGGTTGTAAGGCTCACGTTCACTGACATCGTTCTTCACCATAGCCCAGAATGCTTTCGAGCCGGCGGGAATATCTATTCTACCAAGGATCTCCTGCCAACTTTTGCCCTCAAGTCTCTTGGACACTATTGCGAGGTCTTTGAGTTCTGATATCTCTTTTAGTGCCTCTAGAATCCTCTGACCATCCTTCGTTCTATCTGGTTTTTCAAACTCTGCAAGTAGATAATGATCAGCTCTGAACTTAGCCATGTATGATGCGCTCCGCCAGCGGCCTATTCCAGACATCACTTAAATCTGATGGTACGAATCTGTGAGTTCTCTCTTGTAATGATGGAAGCGATACGCTGCGGTCAATATCCCCATGAACGTAACGACAACAAGTCCCCAAAGCACTTGGAAAAACAAAGAGAAGATGACTAAAGTGAAAAGGCGCTCGGACCTCCCTCCAAGACCCACATCCAAATCCTTGACTCCCAAGGCTTCCGCCCGAGAACGTGAGTAACTCGTAAGAAGCCAGCCAGACACGCACAACATGCCCCAGATTGGGACACCTACTCCCAGCACAGCCTGACCAGGAAAACTAAGGATCAAAGCCAGCAAGAGCATAATCTCGGACACCTTATCGACAATGGAGTCTGTGAAGGCACCCATTGGAGTTGAGCGACCGGCAGCTCTTGCCACTACTCCGTCGATGCCATCGAGGAGGCCTACTAGAAATACAAAGAGAGCATACAGCCACTGGTTCAGAGTGAGAAAGAATAGCACGAGGCCAAGTAGTGCAAGCTGAAGTGAAACGTACGTCACTGTGTCAGGTCGAACGCCTGCGCCAGCTAATCGCTCGCCAATGGGCTGCATAAGCCACCTGAAGATTCGCCTTACCCTGTACTTGCTTGGTGACATCTCATTTCCCCTTCTGAAACACATCGCTGCCATGTACTACAGAGCCCGTCAGATTGGTGCCCGTTCTTACTTGTGCGCCCCCTTGGAGCAGGGACTCCCGCACAGTGGAGTTGGATTCCACCATTGCTTTCATTTCCAAGCTCACGACAGGACCAATCACACAGTGCGAACCGACCTTACATCCGGGGGCTATGAATGAGGGCCCAATAATCTGGACACCGGACTCCAGAACAATGCCAGATGGTAGAATTATAGTTTCTCCAATGTCCATGGTATCTCCTGCGGGAACAAACACAGACCCATCGATTTCGGGCGTAGAATACCTGAGAAGGTACTCGGTGACCTCCAGAAGACTCTCGATATCATCAATGTCGAACCATCGTCCGGTGACATCGACTTGACAGATGGCCTCTCCTTTGCTAATCGCCAAATTCAGAGCATCGACAACTCTTCTCTCACCAGAGTCAAGTGCTTCTCTGCAGTAGTTGGTGAAGTGCCTATTGACTGCCAATACCATGGCTGAACGCCCAGATTCTGAACAATCTTGAACAGTGCGTCCGAGAGCTGCAAGTAGACCAGTATCCTTCACGTAGACAGGAGTTCCGTTTCTGCCTGATTTGTCAACTGCAAGGGAAGCAATTCTTGGGGGATTGTCAGTGATATGTTCTGACATTGTAAGGGAAACTATTCCCCCTTCGACGAACAAGTCAGCAGGGCATACAATGAACTGTTCATCGCGGACCACATCAAGTGCTGTTACAAGGGTCTGCAATGGACCATGTTCGTATTCGGGAACATGAACTACGTCAATACGGTTTCTTTCGGGATGATTATCGAAGTGGTGCTCCATTTCGTCTCCTTTCCAACCAACGCCAATAGTGAAGTTCTCTATTCCTTCAGTCCTCAGCACAGACATAAGCCGATCAATCAACGTCAAACCAACACATGATATCAACGCTTTCTGAATGCCATCTGTAAGTGGGGACATTCGTTCCCCTTTGCCTGCAGCCAGTATCACCGCTCGGATTTGTATCCCTCCACTACATCAGTAGAGTGTGCTCTATGGTATGGGCAATGGATTACGGGTCATTCATATGTGTGTTTGCAGGGGAAGGTATCAGGTCACTCCATTGACAGTTGAAACTGTGGTAGTTAAAGAGGAGAACTATCAAAACATCATAGATCGAGCCATAGAGGTAATCAGGGATGGAGGACTGATTGTTTGCCCTACAGATACCAGTTACGGTTTGATCTGTGATTCAAGCAATCAATCCGCTATTGAAAGAATCATCAACGTCAAGCGACGAAACAGGAGTCTCGGAGTTCCTCTGCTGTTCTCGAACGTCGCACAATGTGAAACCTATCATGAATTTAGCAATCTTGAGAGAGTGCTGACAAGATTGTTCTGGCCCGGAGCCCTTACGCTTATCGTCACTCCGAAGGGTTCGGTTCCAGAACTTGTCACGGGAGGACGTGGTTCCATAGCTGTTAGAGTCCCAGACCATATTATCCCCCGAGGGATTGCTCAAGGTATTAAGGGACCAATTGTGGGAACAAGTGCGAATCGAAGTGGTGAACCAAGCCCGTTTGAAATCACAGGGGCCAAGGACCAGCTTGGTGATGAAGTGGACCTATACATTGATGCAGGGCCATCGAAGTCTGAAGCGACCTCCACTATTGTAAGAGTTGAAGAGAATGATGTGGAGGGAGCAAGCATCAAGGTGTTCCGCGAAGGGGCGTTGACCATGGGTAAACTTGTCGAGAGCCTGAAAGTAGATTCGGATGCCCTCCGATTCTGGACCACCAGAATCATCTTCGCAGACAAGTGAGGCGAGTATGCTGCACGAATTCAATCTACTTGTAGGATGTCCTAGGAACCGCGAGAAAGCGGCGAGGTCAGAAGTCCAGTATTTCGTTGGGGACCTAATTGAAGATGACGCATTGCGAGTGTCAATGACTCGTATTTCAGGAATCCTGACTTGTTGGACTGGGCTTGACCCATTCGATGTCGTTCATAAACTAAGAGAGTATGCAATTGAGAACGCATACCA
>JAUWOA010000037.1 GCA_030612365.1 Candidatus Thorarchaeota archaeon | reverse complement strand
TTCTGGTTGGGTTGAGGCGAATACTGTGAAGAGAGATGCCTGCGGCGCACTCGTGGCGAAGCATTTCATTCCGTTGATGATGTACTCGTCGCCATCTCTCTCTGCGCGAGTTGCAATCGCGGCAACATCTGAACCCGCTTTTCTTTCAGTCAGGCAGAATGAGCCAAACTTAGCATCTTTGCCTGTGATTAGAGGTTCAACGTATTCCTTGAGCTGTTCAATGGTTGCACCTATGACCAATGGTGCGAAGGCAAGATTGTTGCACATTATCGAGGTTGCCATCCCGGCACACCCGTACCCTGTTGCCTCCGAAACGAGAGTTTCACCAAGAAGTGAAACGCCCGGGCCACCCGCTTCAGGCGGTATGTGCAGGTTCATCAATCCTGCCTCGTACGCCTTCTGGACTACCTCCTTGGGAAACTCGTTCCGCATCTCAAGGATATGTGCCCGCGGTGTGATATGTTCACGTGTGAATTCTTCTGCCCTTTCCCAGAGCTTCTGTTCCTTGTCAGACAGTCTGAAGTCCATAGATTGTCAACTCAGGGCGAGCCACTATCTCTGTCCCTTAAAATCCTTCGGAGCCACAACCGGAAGCAGTATATGGGCCTTCCTCGTCGAGCGCGCAACCAACAATAAGGAGAGAGTGTCAAATTGCCGCTCAAGAACACAAACGTTGTGAGCGCCTATCAAACCAAATTCGGAAGGCTTGAGGGCGCCACGCTACGAGAAATTTTTGCTGAGGCTGTTGATGGAGCCACCAATAATGCAGGGATTCCCAAGAAGGATATCCAGGCAGTTTTCGTTGGCACATTCATTCCAGAGATGCTGGTCCATCAAGGGCATACCGCACCGCTGCTAGTAGACTATGCAGGATTGAGAGGGGTGCCAGCTACACGACACGAAGCAGCTTGCGCGTCCGGAGCGACTGCTTTGAGATCTGCGGTGATGGCTATCGAATCTGGGATATACGACACAGTCCTAGTTGCTTCGGCTGAGAAGATGACCTCTGTGTCTACCAACCGAGCCACTGAAGCGCTGGCAGCAGCAGCAGATGACGAGTTTGAATCCAGTATGGGTTTGACATTTCCTGGTGTCTTCGGAATAGCAGCCGTTGCTCATATGGCGAAGTACGGAACAACCGAAGAAGACATGGCACGTGCTGCAGTGAAGGCACACAAGAACGCATCCACGAACCCGTTAGCGCAGTTTCAGAAAGAGATTACGCTGGAGAAGGCGATGACTCCCAGATACATTGCCTGGCCCTTGAAGCTTTTCGATTGTTCACCAATCTCGGATGGAGGCGCCGCCCTTGTTCTCACATCAAACGAGAAAGCCAAGCAGTATACAGACCTCCCGGTGAAGATCATAGGGACCGGGCAAGCGTCAGCTTCCATGAATCTTTGCGATCGGAATGACTTGACTGCCTTTGAGTCATCAATTGCAGCGAGTAAGGAGGCATACAAGATGGCCAAACTGGGTCCAAAGGACATGGACGTTGCAGTAGTCCACGATTGTTTCACAATTGCTGAGATAATCGCGTCTGAGGATATCGGGCTCTTCAAGCCTGGTGAGGGTGCAAAGGCTCTGAGAGATGGCGTGACCGCTCTAGATGGTGACATACCAATCAATCCTATGGGTGGTTTGAAAGCTGTCGGTCATCCAGTGGGAGCGACTGGAATTAAGCAGGCTGTCGTAATCTACAGAGAGCTGATTGGCGACGCAGGTGCTAACCAGGTCACAAACCATGACACTGGCATATTGCATAATTTCGGAGGAACCGGAGCAACGGCAGTGGTCAATATCATGAGGAGGTCCGACGTATGAGTGAGAAACCGACGATTGAGGTCTACAAGAAGAACATCGAAGATGAGAATTTCCAAGCATACAAATGTGTAGGCTGTGGATGTATCATTGCTCCTCCCTCTGGTACCTGCTATGATTGCGGAGGCAATAAAATGGAGTGGGCCAAAGTCAGTGGCAAGGGGAATCTGGTGTCTTTCACGGTTATCCACATTGCTCCAGATGAGTTCCAAGAAGAAACTCCCTATTACGTTGCTGTAGTTGAGCTAGAAGAAGGCACGCGCGTGAGTGCAAGATTGCTCGGGGTTGATCCATTGAAACCCGAGGAAGTGAAACTTGGCATCCCATTGAAACTGGACTATGAGAAAGGCAAGTCCGGACACACTTACTTGGCGTTCAGACCTGCGTAGACTCGCGAGATTTCCTTAGGACGAGCTTGGACCAGTCAAGCTGAACCACAAGGTATACCGTTAAGATCAATAACACGATACCGAGGACTTCACTTGTTCTCGATAAGATGGTCACTGGCCCTCCGACTCCGAGCAGCGCAAGCACCCAATCAAGGCTGAGTCTTCCTGCCCATGCAACGCCCATTAGGAATATGATTTCACCAACTAAACTTGGGATAAGCACTTTCCACCAGGGATACTTGGCTGCACCCAATGATACAATCGCTGGATCAAGTGGTAATGGAGTTACTGCAAGGAACCAGATTGCTAGAGGTGTGGCAGTTGGATGCTCATCGATGAATTCCCTGAATTCCTTGGCTTCACCTTCCTTAAGCAATCGAGCTCCCGTGTGACCTAGAACGTAGCTGAACATGTCGCCTAAAGTTGCGCCAACTCCGGATAGAAGCCCAATCAGCCACGGGTTGTAAAGGAATGGCCCAGTTGGCGAGCTTCTGAGACCTCCAAGAACAAATGGGACTATTACGAATGGCACCTCGACGATGACACTTGCACTGCCCAAGAACGAGATGATGGCGGTTCCAGCATAGCCCATGACGACCGCACTTTCAATCATCCACTCATACAGAGCTGCCGTCGGACTCATCATGTCGGGAAAAGCAAGCGAACCAACCCAGTAGACTGCTACTAGTGTAATTGAGACGATGAAAATCTTGTCAATGGTTCTCATGGCGAGAATCTACACCAGATAATTTGCTTGAGCGTACAATATGAATATTCTTACAGACAGGAAAAGACAACGCGGTCACGGTGTCGTTAATGTGGTGAGTTCGTGGCCAACCTCTTGCTCCAGTCCACTCTCACAATCATGTACAGAGCCAGGACTATGAGAAGGAAACCAACAGCCCCAAGAGAGATTGAGCTCAGGCTGCCTGGGTTTCCACTAAGAAACATTGATTCTACCCACGCAAGACCCAGTCTTCCTGCCCACGCTATTGCAGTCAGAAATATCGCTTTCCCAATAAGTAGCGGAATAAACACTTTCCACCATGAATACCGGGCAACACCGAGTGGAACGATCAAGAGATCATCTGGAATTGGTGTGGCGGCCAGGAACCAAATCATAAAGGGCGTCATGCTCGGGCGTCGCTGCACATATTCTCTGAACCCATTGATCTTATCCTCTTCTTTCAGGAGTCTTCTTCCGTAGTAGCCTGCATAATATCCAGTCATCTCCCCCAATGCAGCTCCAATCCCGGACACTAGTCCAACGATCCATGGGTCATGTCCCATGTCTGCTCCTAAGACAAAAGGAACGACGATATATGGAAACGGGACCAGTATTGTCGCATTGCCCAGAAAGGACACAGCAAATGCTCCAGAATATCCAAGAGCTGAGGTTACATCTATGAACCAGTAATAGAAACTAGAACTTGCTGCCGCGATTTCAGGAATCAGGATCAAAATAAGACCATATACGATGGTTCCCGCAACAGCTAGAATGAACAGTTTGTCTGAGGCTCTCATGGAATGCTGACTCACGACGCACCTTGGCTTATGGGCGCTATTAAGATACTGCTAATCAAATAGGGCATCTACGGCGCTCAGCATGTTTCTCGTTTCATCAGCCGTCAAATCCTTGAGAACTCCCTCTTTTGCAATCTTGATTGTCACCAATGCATCATCACCGCGGGGCTCGATTTCCCATGACATGTCGAATCCGGGAGTTTCCGAAACCACCTGGCTCATCATCTCAAGCCAAGCTTTCTTCACATCGTCGATTTTTGTGTGCAAGAATTCCATAAGAGGGATCGTGACCTCTACGCACAGTACTTTGTCGGATACCACGTAGTAGTTTTCGATTTTCCACGCCAAGGTCTGCACTCTTGTTATTTCGAAGTTATGCCGTAGATAAGTGTTATTTGCGCACCGTTCATTGTAAGTTGTACGAAGTTGGACACCGAAGTCTAGTACGTCCAGAAAACGGCACTGGACTACTCCGTGAGGAACCTTTACAGGTATGTCATATTCCTCAGAGATCAATGTCGTATTGGTCTATATAAAGCCCACAATAGAATTGTCCAGGTATGTCCAACTTTGCACCAGCTGTTTACTACCCTTGTCAATCCGACTTGTCCATTTCCTTCTTCTCCTTTGCGAGGAGAATGATAACCTCAGTAAGGAACTTGTCCGCTTCGCTCAGCTCCTCTTTAGGTGCCTTCTTCTTTTCAGTAGGTTTGATCTTGGCTTCTTTGGCTTCTGCTGTTGGTGCCGTTGCTAGCTTGGGTGATGATTTGTCTATGTCCTTTGGTTCCGTCTCATCAATAAAACGCGGTTTCCCAGGGTCAGGCTTCCCTGTTCCCTCTCGTGGCTTGATTGGTTCGTGTTCTGCGGCGATTCTGCCTATATCCATTGGTTCAATCTTCTTAGCAGGTTTGGACTTGGCTGGTACGGCTTTCGGTGGTGGTTTTGGTTCGGGTATCGATACGGGCGCTGTTATTGTTTCGTCCTCTCCATTGGCAAGACCAAGCCCTTGTCGTTGTAGAACGGTCTGAATGCCAATCGGTTCTATGAGCCCCTTATCCTCCATGGCTAGTAACTTGTCCAACGCTCTCGCCTCTGAGGCTCCCATCAACGCTGCAACTGGCTTGATGAGGTCGCGAAGATTGAACTCTCTTCTATTGTTTCTTCGCGTTCCAATCAGATCAAGTATCTTGCCATCCAGCTTGCTGACTTTGCGCTTCTTTCCGAATTTGTGTGGCAAGAGACCGGCGTAATTGAACGATCCAGTCAGATTCGAGACTACCCATTCGGGGTCGAAGCAATCAACGAGTCCATCCCAATCCTCAAGATACATTTCATGGTGCTTTTCAAACACTTCGATGAAAAACCGAAGTCTCTCTCTGAGAAGCTTTGTCATCTCGCCTTCTAGGATCAGGATGCCTATTACGTACTTCCCGCTGTAGCTGTTGAGCCGCAGACCATGATACTGAATCTCTTCAAGCGTACCTCTGACTCCATCACCCTTGATCTCCCCGTAGACGCTTGTGATGGCCGCGATGAATCCGCTAATCAAATCGGGTTGTATACGTTCTTCAACAAATGGATGGTAGAATACGCATGTTCCTCGGTCAAGATAGACTGCCATGAAATGGCGCAGTGTTTCGAGGTCTGCAAAGTCCTGAAGCTGCCTCTCCAGTGAATCCATAGCTGCCCTCCGCTTGGGCTTGATCCGCTTACTGTAGAATGCGCTCACAACTGCTAGAACGATAAAGCCTAGGACTATGTACATGCCCGGAGGTGTCAGGATGAATGACATCACCATGGCAAGAATGCCTGGCGATACGGGGGCTGAGAGGACCGTGTCCGCACCCCAGATCGAAGTTGTGCCATCAAATCTGGCCGCAATTTCCAGATAGTCTACGCCCGCAGGAATCAGATATGCAAAGCTTGCTTCTCCCTCATCATTGGTCGGGAATGCATAGACTTCTTCGTCAACCAATACAGTTCCGTTGGTGAAGACGATGGTGATTTCGTAGTATATGGTAATACCCTGAATAGGATTCTCAGTGTTATTCTCCCTGAGGATGGCTGAAATTTGGGCTGACTGTCCTTCGCTTGCACCGATGACGCTGAGTGTTAGATACACAGTGACTTTCTCACTGACAGCAAGTTGCGCAGTCGTAGAGTTGGACGCACAACCTACAGCAGATGCGGCAAACGATATTTGGTAAGTACCTGGGGGCCATGTGATATGCAGACTAAGAGCATAGATTCCCTCTCCTGCGTATTCCATCTGGAATACGGTCCCTTCAATGGTTGCATTTACGCTTGCCCAGTGAATGAACTGTCCATGGTCGATGTTAGTATAATTAACTGCCAGAACTACTGTTTCATTTTCATACTGCCCAAATAATGAAGATGTGGTGAAGATTGTGTTCACGGGTCTTACGTTGATTACTTGGACGAACTGTGCTGTTGTGAAGTTGACATGACCAAGAGTGATATTCAGCACGTGGTTGGTAAGAGCGAGAGAGAAGGAACTGATATTGACTTCGAATCTGCCTATGTCAATAGACTGGACAGCTAAGTCGTTTGGCCAAATGAAAATGGTTGTGGATGCACCATCGATCCGCATTCCCGTGTGGTCGTTTATGTAATCAAATCTGATGACAACAGAATCATTGAGGAACATGACAGATGGGACTACACCCAAGCTCACTTCGATACGTGCTGGCACAGGTTCCACATCTATCGAGAATGGCACATTCCTAGTTTCATAACCATAAATGTCAGCGAGGTAACTTCCACTGTGCGCTCCAATTCCGAGCTGACTGGCAAGCAATGTCAACGTGTAGTTACCACTCGGTTGAATTGAGAGTGCGTACACCTGGCCATCAATCGTGATATTCAGTGTAGCTCCAAGCAGCGCAATTAAGTCAATGTCTTCATAGCGGACATTGAAAACGAGCCATCCGTCATTGTACAAGACCGTGCCCTGTGCTCCACTGTACTCAAAGACTCTCGTTCCACTTGTGTAGAGAGATGTTGGGGTTTCTACTATATCAAGTTGGACATCCACTGTTCTGTTCATAAATCCGTAGATGAATGTGAATATCCGAATTGGGTATGTGCCCATCCCGTCACTGCCATTTAGACGAAGGCTGTAGACTCCGTTGGCTACATGGGTGAGAGTGTAGTTAACTCCACTATAGGTGGCGTTTACAACTGTGCTTTCCATAGGATGCCCCAGTGAGTCGAGCAATGTGACATTCAGGTCTGTCTGATGAGTGTAGAAGACCTCTGTGGTCCACCAATTTGGCACAGCTGTACAAGGATCGACCCGCACCAGCATCATCCTGCTCATCGTGCCAGTGTCGTAGCCTGTTTTGTTGGCTGTGACATTGGCATCCCAGTTGCCAAGGTCAATCACACTGGCATCAAGCAAAAGATGCCACTGATTGTCTCCTCCTAACGTGAAGTCGAAGGTCCTTGTGTCGTTGAGTGTAAGTGTAACGGTTGCACCCGGAACCGGTTGGTAATCGTGGGTATAGATAACGGTCAGATTCACGAGTTCAACATAAGTGACGTTGAGATTCGAGGGCTCCCAGAATACAATGAAGGAGTTGGCAGCTAGAGCGATGTTCACATTTGATGTGACATTGCTCTTCGATTCGTAGCCATACAGCCAGGCGCTAATGGTCGCTACCCAGATGCCTGGACCGATATCCCCTCCAAGTATTGAACCATGCCATGCTCCTGCTGACCAGTTCAGGTCGTATGAATAGCCGTTGATGGTGAGATTGACCATTGCTGTGGATGGAACTGGGTTGCCACCATATGCGTAGCTTACAGTCAGATTTAGTCTGTCTATGTACTCGATAGTAACATTGGCTGGATTCCATACCACACTCAGTACATCAGTCGAGACATTGTTGACCGTAATGGAGTACGAGCTATTGACCTGGTGCTCGTAACCATATGCCCACGCCTGAATCACAACACTATATGAACCGAGGTCGAGAGACACTCCGGTCAGGTTTGCAGTCCAGAAATTGCCTGATAGGTTCAGAAGCAATGGGGGGTTTCCGTCGATGGTGATATTGACTATAGCCGTGGATGGAACTGGGTTGCCACTATATTCATAGCTTACTGTCAGATTCAGTGTATCTATGTACTCGATAGTGACATCGACTGGGTTCCATACGATAGTTAGTTCATCAGTTGTGACATTATTGACTGTAAGGGAGTACGAGTTATTGATCTGATACTGGTAACCATAGGTCCACGCCTGAACCACAACGCTGTGTGGGCCGAGGTCGAGAGACACTCCTGTCAGGTTAGCTATCCAGTAACTTCCGGAAGCGGTCATCGCAACGGGGGTCCCACCGTTGATGCTGATGTTCATGTTCGAGGGAGCCGCAGGAACCGGAGAACCGGTTTCATCACAAGTGTAGTTGACTGTCAGATCAATCTGTCCGAGATAATCTATCGTAGTGGAGCTCCAATCGAGAGTCATGGTTGTTGGAGCCAGCCGTACAGTCAGGGAGAGAGTGTCGTTGAACTGCGCCTCATGACCTGTTTTCCAAGCACTGACATTCAATGGAAACAAGCCGAAACCGGTCGTGAAATCTGAACCGTTGAATTGCATCCAGTAGATTTTTGAAACTGGGTCGTAGTGGAGCTGCCATGTGCCCGTCCCAGCAATCGTCACATTCACCTTGGCACCCGGGACGCTTGTGGTATTAAAGAACTGATATCGAACTGTCAGATTGGTCTGCTCTACATAGGTAATGTTGTCTTGATATGGCGCTGACCACACACATGTGAGCGGAAGGGTGTCATGAATCAGAGTCGCCCATATCACTGCAGTCTGATTCTCGATTGCAAAGCCTTCTGCGTAGATTGCTACGCTGTATGTTCCAGGAGCCTTTGCGGTTGTGGGGACGTTCGCAGTCCAAGTGCCATTGACATGGTCTGTCATGCTGGTGTTCGCCCCACCATCAAACGAGTACTCAACCACCGCAGAGGCCCCGGTGAGGGGCTGTGGAGTGAATGTGTCATTGTAGTAGACGCTTATGCTGAAGCTGGCATCCGTGTAGGCATCGATACTGTAGTCCGCAGCCTCTATGGTTGTGGGGTAAAACACAACTATCTCTTTTGCAAGGTATCCTGCTTCGGTCCCGTTGGCCCAATATACTTCAATCGTAAATGTCCCATTGTCACTATGGGAACTGATGTTCCAGAGGTGGTGCGTCTTGCCAGCCACCACGCTCTCATCCAGTGACGTGTTGACTGATGCACCTTCATGGTACACCGTCAGATTGGTAAATCCAGTACTGGCAAGAATAACACCGTCAGAGATTGTTGAGTTAACGTCCATATCAACAAGGATGTTGGCTGCTCTATTGATTACCGAGTTATCTGAGCTGTCGTACGTGTCAATGAATTGAACATAGTTCGGTGCAGAAAGCTGGAGTGTCCAAGTCCCGTTGGTCATGTTGGCACATCGAACTGCTGCTCCGATAACTGTGTAGTTATCATGATTCGTGCTGGAGGTGCCATTGTACAACCCTGTGGGATTCCAGTCAGTCATTCTCGTGAAGTTGACATACCTATCATCAATCCCAGTTATTAAGGGATAGGATGCGGTGAGCGTCTGATTCCAAACAACATTGCCGCCTGGTGTGGAGATGTTCCAGTCGGTCTGTGCGGTTGCAGACCTCTTATACCATAAAGTGAGATTGTGATGGACATACACTGACTGGTTGGAGTCGAAATTGATTAGCGTGATATTCTTGTCCGAGCTTGAGAGAGACCATACTGATGAGCTAGAGAGATGCGTGGAGTTAGCTCTGAGAGATACGTCTTGTGGATTGAAGAACAACAATGCAGAATTGGATGTTAGATTCCATGGTATGTAGGTGTAGTTTAACAGTCCTTCATAAGACTGCGATAGCCACGCATCCCCTTCCCTGGTATATCTGTATGTTGCAAATGTCCCTGCTGAGTTCTCTGAATACCAGCGAACCTCTGGAAATATACCCTCATCTTTCTGAAAGCTGTTACCATCAATCATGGCATAATACGCCATGTTGGCTGTTAGGTTAGGGGACGCAGTCAGGGTCTTCCATGTCTTAGTACCTCCAACATCTACAAGCGGGACCATTGTTGTGAGATTGGAACTAGATAATGAGTAATTCGACCTGATTGTGAAATAGGCATAGCCATAGGTCACTGGGTCATAAGTGGGTGTACTGTGATAGATGGAGTAGTTGAGAAGAGAACCATTGTGCGGCTGATTGTAGAATCCCTGAGCCAGTTGTGTAACATTGGTAAGTCCTGTTTCCTCATAGAGCCTGAACATATAGGTTTCTTCTTGAACTCCGACAGCCTCTCTCTCAGGAGCGGCTGTAAGGTTCTCAATGTTCATAGTCACATTGTAAAGAGTCCATCTTGGAATGTGGTATTGAGTGAGGTTGAGAGTGCCGTTGTGATGATCTGGGGCGTTGTACGAGTTCAGAATGGAGAGTTGCAGGTCGGAGAACGTGCGTGACATGAACAGAGTCGAAGCTGCATCTTCACCCGTGCCACCGACATCAGCCAACGCAAGACTGCTTCTGCTTGGTTCGTCTGGCGACTGCTGATGATACCGATTCGTTGTATCGGCTTCACGCGCTGTCAATGGAATTATCAGCACTAGCGCGATGATGACAGATGACACCAAGACCCTTTTCATGATGTTTCCTCGACGCTTTTTCGTGTTCAGCGAAACAGCCTTCACGACGAGCAACACAGTGAGTTAGCTGAGATTACTGCGTTTTCTTCATGAGACCGTAGTTCGTTTATGGCTCACGCCGTTCTAGTTTGCGAATCTTTGAGAACCTGTGCGTGTATATACTTATGTTGGTTCTTGTCGTTCGAAAATTCGGTTTCTCCACTTCGCCGCCATCCTGAATACGCCTTCAGCCAGCAGCAACATTTTCTATGCATCCTCAGGAGCCTATGTTCATATGATAACACATAGTGGGGCGGAAGAACAAGGAGATTGCAGGGATTGAGTTCCACCCCGTTACATCTGAATGGACAGAGAAGGAGTCTATTGGGGCTCTGGATGTCGTGAGCATTCCTGATCACAGTGTTGCATCGGTGTACAGTCAAGCTTGCTTCTCTGTATCAAGAAGCAGTGTTTGCGTGCCTCTGAAGAATGGATTCAAGGTGTTATAGCGGGAGAATCGACTCAGACAGAGCCTATATATCCTCCTCGTTCTCCATCTTTTCAAGGTCCTCCACCATCCGCATATATCGCTCTTCTTTCTCTTGGAAACGCTGGTCTTGCTCTTCCGACCACTGTTTATATTCCTCAGTCTTCTTGAACTCATGGATGAGTCCAAACCACGACTGCATTTCACCATCGACGTAAGACATGAAGGACCTCACCTTGTCCCCGACACCTGGGTACTTGTGGACATCTGCGAAGCCGGCATCAATCAGGGCCTTTCGTCCAATCTCTATTGGCATTGAGCCGAGTGTTCGGGGATCATTTTGATCTCTCAAGAGCCGGATAATTGCTTTGGCCAGCGGCTTGAGGTTCCTGTGCCACTCCGTTTCCTCCGGGCTCAGCAGCTTCAAGTACCAAGTGGGGAACTCCCAAGGCAACCCCAGCTCCTTGTCCATCTTCAAATCGAGCTCGGCAATCGTTTTATCGACCACCCATTTGTCAAGGGCATGCTGTATCACTACATCGACTCCATGATCGTCTAATGCCAATCCATGATTTCGAGCCGAGTCATTCAGGCGCTTACGCACAATCACCAGGGGTGTGCCAGCCCAACTCGATTCTTTCTTCAGTATCTCAACTAGGACTTTGGTAGCAAACTCCATCTGCGTACTGTCCAGAACCTTGTCACTATTCTCAGCACTCAAAGAAGACCTTCCTCCTCTAACTTCTTTTTGGCCACTTGGACTTCGTCTCTCCGAGTTCGTAGCCACTCCTCAGTAGCCCTCTTTTTTCTGATGTCATCAGGCGTCGTCAATATCGCAGCACGAATGGCATCCATATTACCATTCGTTTCGGCTTTCCAGAGAGAAGAGAGTCGGCCGGTCCCTTCGAAGAGTGTAATCCTATTGAGGTATGGCGCTGTCATTATCCCCAGCTTTTCTTTGAGCACCTGCTTCTCATCCATCATCAGTCTGTTAGGATTCTCCCAGACAATTTCATAAAGCTCGCGGGCGTTCTCAATGAGGACCTGCGCATCCTCCTTATCGATCTTCAGCATGTTGGTAACGGTTCGTGCATTCTGCAGTGCAAGTACTTCCGCGTTGGGCACTCTGCCCTCCCTCAATCGCTTCGCTGCTGAAGAGCCGACTCCCGGGACCTCTTGGAGCTCGGTCATTGGACTATCTCCGGCTCTTCAATGGTTGGCAGTTTGTCGAACAATGGGATAGTGTCCATCGAGTTCAACAGCACTTCACAGTCGCAGTACCCCCCGTGACATTCAACCGTGCCTTCACCGCATCAAAGTCGAAGCCATAGGTGTTACAGAACCCTCTTGTAAAGGCGAGGTCGCCCTTGCAGTCCCAGACATCCTTACCATCCTTCTCCCTCAGGTTGCAGCACAATGCGATGTGACTAAATAGGTCATCGTAGTACTTTGGCTGAAGGTGCTCTGAAGAACGAGCCTCGGCAATGTTGTAGCACGTTTCGCATAGCATGTCGTGGGGGCCCTCTCCGTGAGGGAGAAGAATAGGCCATCCGCATCCCGGACACCGGACCCAGTAGTTCCCCCCCACCAGAGGAGGAATCAGCCGCATGCACTGCTCCTCCTTATCAACCTTGACCTCGAATGCGTTCTTGATCAGGTACGTGAAGAGGTCATGAATAGACCCCAATCTGTCGTTGACCTCCTCTACATTTCGGCAGCTTGCGATCATCTCTCTGAGGTCGATGAAATGGCGTCGGCACTCAAGGCAGGGACACCGTTTCTTAGGAAGGCCAGTGTCAACACACTTCTCTTCCTCCTCGTCCTTCGCGCCCTCTCCTGAAACTTCCTTCTGGTTCTTATTCCCATTAATGCTTGTCACTGGACAGTTCCCTCCTTTCTTACGAGGTATCCGTCCTCGCCCTTCTCAAAGTCAGGGTTGGCCCTGAGCAGGTCGCTAAACATGCTCTGTGCTTCTCGGAGGTCCGCCTCATTCCCCGATTCCTTGAGGACATTGATGAGCAGCTCCCACGCGGTGATGAAATCGGGACTCATGGACACTACATACCTGAGAACATCCCGCGCCTCTCCAAGAAAGCCTGCCTCACTGTATAGTATTCCGAGATTGAACCAGCATTTGCGGTCCGTTTCCTTCAACTTGGCCGCGGACAGCTGAGCATTTATCGCGCCCTTCAAATCGCTCTGACAGTAACGAGCCTGTGCAAGGAGATCCCATGCGTCTGCGTAGTCCTTGTTAGCTTCGACAGCTCTGTGTGCAAGCTCTTCCGCCTCGCTGTGTCTTCCAGCATAATTGAGAATAATCCCGTAGCCAAAGATTAGCTTCTCGTTGTCGGGGTCTGTTTCAAGAGCTCGCCTGAAGGCATCCTCGGCTTGCTTACTGTCAGAGTCCATGAATAGCATTCCAAAGATCGCCCATGTCTTGGGATTGTCAGGGTCCAGCTGTAGTGCCTTTTGCAGCGCCTGCTCCGCTTCCTTGGTTCTGTTCTGAATCACGAAGTAGCCCGCCCACGCCCCCCATGTGAAGGCGTACTCTGGATCCAGTGCAAAGGCCGCCTCGAAGCAACCCTCAGCCTCCTCCATCTGACCAGTACGTGTGAGGAGGATTGCCAGGTTGCCCCACGCCTCGATGAACTCGGGGTCATATTCCAGCGCCTTCTTGTAGGCCTCAAATGCCTCCTGAATCTGACCCTTCTGGGCGAGCCTGTTGGCCTGCTTGTTGAACGCAAAGGCGTCCTCACTGATTGTCATTTATTCTCTTGTGCCTCCTGCTTGGCGCGCTCTTGCCTTTGCATCTCCTTCCACTCCAAGAGAGGTGTGAAGACCACCGCGATGTGATGCGGTATCTCAATACCCCCCCAGACCTGCACCTCTGCATGAGTACGTCGTATGAACTTCGCTTCCTTGAGGGCGGCTTCAATGCGTCGTTTTCCTACACCGCTATCGTCGCAGAACACGCAAAGTGCAACTCCTTTGAGGCGGTAGTGATCATGGACACCGCTCCTCGTGCCCATTGTGATCCAAATGAGGTCCTGAATGCCATCGACCGACTTGCGTATGAAATTCTCGAAGTGGCTCGCTTCCCAGATGAGCCAACGGAGCTGACCGTGGGTGTCTGTAACGATGATTGTCCTCTCGGGGTCACCTGTGGGTCCAGTCCTGCGCTCCACGTCGTGCAGAAGCCAGTACGCTTCGTGATGGTAAGGCATCAGTTCTAGTACTCGATTCACCATAGTCCATGCACCCTTCAGGTCGCCCTGCTCGTAGAGCTCACGTGCCTGTGCGTAGGATGCGTCCGAAGACTGTCGTTCACTTTCCGTCATCATATTCACTTGTTGACTGTCTTTACATTATCCTGTCACACAGTTTCCCTCAAAACCCACTCAGAAACCAGTTGGTCTAGCGGGCTATCGGTCAGTGTCCCGATGAGTGAGTTGTAAGTAAGAGCGACATTCATCAGAGTGCCAAGTGTCACAAACATCACGATTATCTCAGCCAGAGCTCCGGGCCAAAGGGTCACCGAGAGCAAGCCAGCTGCGGCCACCACTGCAAAGACTGCCACGATCCGATACGACATCAATTGCGTCTCAACCTCCTTGATGGTCTAATGTGTCATAGAACTAAGACTCAGATTGAATATTGAATATGCCGAGAATGGTGACTGCAGACTAATAGGGCGCAAAATGCTTGAGGGGGGTTTATGGGCGCTTTAGAACTCCTAATCTCGCGCCATGGCGTAATAATGGGCGGATACTGAGCCCATCAGGCTACATAGCCTGCCAAAATACGTCAGAGTACACTGTCTGAGCTGCAAACCATGCGATTTCTAGGTAGTATCATCTCTAACGTTAGTACCAAATAGAGAAATCATAATGGAATTGTTGGTGAACCGGACGAGATTTGCGTTAGATCGTTCTCAACAAGCAATATCTATTGCAATGCCTCCAGCTTCTCTTTCCACTCTATGCCTTTTGCCTTCTCAAACCTTGCTCGAAAATCTGTTAGCATCCCCGCATGATAGATGATGCGTTCTCTAACATCCTTCTTGATTTCCTTAATCCCAGCTATGCAAACTAGTGTATCCAAAATTCTTTCCTTTAGTTGAAAACCATTATCAAGTACATTCATGGATACGTCCACGAGTCTGTCGATGAACGGAACTGTCGCTTCCGAATGGAAACGCGCGTAATGGGCGCTTTCGCAACAAGAGTAATATATCAGGAGAAACTATAGCTATAATGTCGAGTCTATGCCTAAGCTCCGACAAGTATCCTGAAAATGCTGGGCTATAATGCCTAGCGAGGAGGAAGAATATATGAATAGTATAAAGAAGAAAGCATTACTTTTCGTCGTGCTCTTTGTAGCTTTAGCGTTTGTGAGCACGATTCCAATGCCAATGGCTTATGAAACTGAAGGAGGAGGTGGCGTAGGTGCTTGGGATAGCGCCACATGGACTGGGCCAAACCCGCCAGGCGCAACATTCACTGGGTCTGGCACTACCGGTGGAACAGGGTCCATAAGATACTACGCCTCTGGTTACAACAACCACGACCCGGTAGACGGTCACCTGAAGTTCAGGAAGTCCTTCACTCCAATATGTAGCCGTATTTACTTTGAGCTCGACTACGAATGGCGGTATTACTGTGATGCCAGAGGGGTCCAGGTAGGTGTGACCCTCCGCATCCTGGATGGTTCCACTTACGTCTGGATGAATCATGTACTCTGGAAGCACGTGATGTTTGCCGGGGATCCCCCTATAGGAACTTGGGCTGATAGTTCCTATATTCATTTTGATGATTATGCTGTTGGGCATTCCTACACCTACGAGGTTTGGGTTTCAATAGGTCGCCTTAACAACGAAAAGTCAAGTGCAGGACACTTCTGCAAGTCGAGTAGTCAGCTCACTACTGCTTCATACTGGAACTTCGCCCTGTCCATAACGTACTAAAGGAAACCAGCCAAGCTTGAATACACAGCGAGTGAGGGCATTTGTGTGAATACACCAGCGCCCTCCTTGTTTTTCTTTGCACTCACTATGATATCGCGATAATTGGGATGAAGGCTTTCACGTATGCAGATTGGAGTGCTGTACACCGGGATCATCGTAAATGCTTCACTAACCCTGCTGCTATCCATTCTTACCGTCAAGGAACTACTGGCCATCTCCAAGACACGTGAGAGTTGGCGAACTAGGAGGCATGTCGCAGTTCTTGGCGGCTTACTTAGCACAGCACTGGTCAACGCGAGTATCCTATTGCTCTACATCCAAGTAGGCCAGTTGCAGTACAGTATTGGCCAACCGGAAACGTTCTGGCCCATTCTAATTCTGTTGGGCTATCATGTGACTCTATTGTCAATGTCATGTATTATTTGGAGAGAGACCTATGCCAGTCATCGATATGGTCTGGTCGTCATCGTACTCCAAGCGATTCTTTCGGTCTATTGCATCTGCTTTGCTAATGATTTCGAGGTTTTATGGGAGGGAGGTCCAGTGTTACTCCTGTACACATCTGCAGCGGATCCAATCACGATTTTGATGGGACTCGTAATAGGAGGAGCCATACTCTACCATTCCTACGTCAGGCGTGTCATGGCAATCAGCGCAGGCCAAGTAGACGACATGGGTTCCAAGGCGTATCTCATGGTAGCATTGGCGTTCTTTGCTCAGTTTTTGGTACCACGTGCAGTAGCGGGGTCGATCCTCGACCCCTTCTCAGTGAAGTTGGTTGGGATGACTGTAGTAGTCCTGTTTGCTTATTCACTCCATCGATACTCATCGAGCATTGACATGGAGAGCCAGTTCCAGGTAGAGGTGGAAGGGGAGTCGGTCACGGCTCCTTCACTGGGTCCCTCAACGGGCCTACTTGTTGCTGCTATAACGCTTGTTACAACATTTGCTCTTGCTAGCAGATTTCAACCACTAATAACAGCAGATTGGAAGGAATATCTCCAGTCCCAGTCCATCCTCGTGGGCGTGTGGAATGGCTCCAATGTCTACATTAGTACATTTGCAGTAGTCATCCCATTGGTTGTATGGCTCTCATTGATGGCTCTTCTAACCGTGTTGAAACGAAAGGAGTGTGTTCAGCTAACAAGAATCAGTGTGCCCTGGCTCATACTCACCGGAGCGCTAGGTAGTCTGATTCTAGTCGCCAGCAGTTTCTCGTATGCACTAGACGGCATGATCACTGAGGAGTTAGTCTACCGATCAGTCGCTCCCTTCCTCGTGGCTCCAATTCTCTCCCACCTCTGTATCAAGTGGTATGCTTCAAGAAAGACTCAAACAACGGAAAAAGCGGAAATAGCGAACACGAACAGCCTGACGCGGGCCTCATGGCTCTATGGGACAGTACTAATCTCGGCTTTAATTGCGGATTTAATAGCAGCCTTTCCGCCACTGCATCCGTTCTACAACAACATCTTCATTGGAGCAGGAGGTTTCTTTGACGGCCTCTTCTGGGCGCCAATCCTTGCAGTAGTCGTATACGAGGTTTTTCATTCATCGAAGACTCTTCTATAAAACAGATTGATACTGTTGCGGAGACCGTGTCGCAGAGCCAATTCCCCCGAAATTGGCAATTAGGCAGAATCATTACACTCCAGTTCACTACACTCCCCTGCTGGGTGAGGAAGGAGAATTGCCTAACAAGACAGTGTTCACGACCACATGGCGGCTGGACTGTGACGGCAAAAGGGTCCACTTCCTGAAGAGCAGGGGGGATAATGGCCACAAGCGGATGTTATCATGCAGTGGATGGTGAGAATTTCCCATCGCAGGGAACAGGCAAGAGTCGCAAAAGATGTCTTCAAGAAGGCAAGGAACACAAGGATGTACGGTGATATCGACATCGAGAAGGACATGCTCTTCATTGCCACTGCAGAGAACGATGAATCAGATGATGAATACCTGCGACTCTTTGCTCACAAAGAAGATGCTGACCTATGGATCATGCTATCCAAGCTTGATGGAGAGGCCGCGCAA
>JAUWOA010000072.1 GCA_030612365.1 Candidatus Thorarchaeota archaeon | reverse complement strand
CGTCACTGATGACAGCCCTGCCATTGACAAGGGTGATGGCATCCACAAAGCACACATCGTCAGTACATGTGCCACAGCCAGTGCATCCGTCAGTCACACGCACGCTCACACCATCCATTCTAGCTATTTTGCGAGCTATTTGTGGGTTGAAATCAGGCAGTGCGTTCCACAGGCAACAACAAGGGCAGCAGTTACAAATCGTCAGGAGCTTGCTCCCGGGTCCGATATTGAGCCACATGGTATCCAGCTTGTTCCTGCCTATCATCTGAACCAAGCCAGCGTCTTGGCACTTCCTCAAGTGTTCGAATGCTTCTTCCTTAGTTACTTCACGCCCTAGTTGGGGATTGATTCCTAGCACCGCTTCCCCAAGAAAAAGGCATCCAAGATCTATTGGGTAGTCCTTGCATTGATTGGAGTCTCGGCAAATGCACTTATTCATAATCCAGAGATGGCCGGCTTTTTCGATGAAGTGCTTCACAATCTTCGACGGCAAGATGGTATCTGTAGGTCGCTCAATGGATTTCCCCACGGGGATGGACATCTTGACAACACTGTCCTTTGGAAGGTAAACGACACCATCATCCTTGAACACTATGTTGTCAACTATCTTACCCACAACGGGAATACGGGTCACTCCTGCAATGATGCGTTTGTAGGCATATGCTTGCTTGAGCAATTCCACGAACCAAAGGGGATTAGCCATGCCGCTTGACCGACGTAGAGCAACTGATAATGGTTCCGAAAGCAAAAGAACATAATCTTAGTGTAGCCGCCCAAGACGAAACTTCATATGGCTCCGCGGTTCTCGTGAAGTAGTTGACACGCTTGATTGGTGGACTAAATGAAACATGCTAAGCTCCTATTCATCTTTGTCATACTCGCCCTGATTGCCATTACGGTCGCTAGCACCGCATACGGGTGGTTCCTCGGACAGAGCATCTACCAGAGCACATACTCAGCCAAGGCCGGAGTCAACTTCTGGGACACTTGGACTTTAGAGAACAACATCTTCACGGCCTCATTGCTACTGACACTTCTGAGTGTCATAACCTTCCCGCAGCGATCAACATTCCTCTCTTTCATGTCAGCAATCTCGCAATCTGGGCCTGTAACCAAGCGCCTTGACATGACATTTGCGGTACTTTGGAGGCTGCTTGAGTTTGGCGGGTTTTTCATATTCTACGTGTCAACAGGCGGTTATTCGTTAACCGGCCAAAATGTGGCATTTCTAATGATGTTGTTGGGCCACGGATCCATCGCAATCACATCCGCTGATGTAGGAACGCTCTTTTCATTACCTTTCGCGCCGGGAACCAGCTCTGAGTCGATAGTGAGCCTAGTTCCAGCGATGGAGGCATATCAGCTCTATCTTGGGCTCTTTGCCACTTTCTTGGTTCTCACCGGAATCCGACTTGTTCTATCCGCACTGACTGACATGATGAGTCACAAGCGCGACATGTTTGTTGTGATTCCCAAGATTCTGCTAGCAGTTTCCATTGCTATTAGCCTAGAGATTCTGGGAGTACCCATGTGGACAGTAAATGCAGGGACATGGATGAGTTACATGGCTCTGATAGTAGCGCTCTTCGCTAGCATAGCCGGCGCTGTGCTATTCCTGTTCCTCCGAGTTCATATGGGCGATGCACAGCAGCGCACAAGAAGCAAGATATCCCATCTGGAGGAAGATTTCGCCCGTTTTCAGGGAGAGTTAGTATCTCTTCGTAGCGAATACGAGAGTGGCGATGTAACTCCCATTGATTACCGCAGGAGGGTCACTCTCCTAATGGAAGACCGAGCCCATATTGCCAAAGAGTTGGGCCGTCTCAAGCTCGAGAGTCTAATTCCAATTAGGGGCTCCCCTCGGAAATTCGGTTTCCTTGCAGTTGTTCTTATTGCGATGGTCATTATCCTGCCGCTCACACAAGGTTTCTACTATGGCATTCAAATGGAGGGTGACAAGTACATCGATTGGAAATTCAACTACGAAACCCACAAGGAAATTACCATAACGAATTGGGCTGCAGGATTGGACGACATGGAGACGCTGACGCTGGACGATTTAACATCGAACGCGACGCCAGAGGGAGAGGTCGAATTTCTCACGACAGTCCGACAATGGGACCAAGCCGCTAGCTTCCTACGCATGAAGAACCAGATTGGGACGAATTGGATGGAGCTTGCAGATTCTGACATCGTCTATCTCAAGGGACATGAGTACTGGATAGCACCCTTGACGTTTGATTACAGCGCAACCAGGACTAGCTTCATCAGTCAACACCTCATCTACACGCATACTGAGGGTCTTATCATACTCGATGCTTACAGTGGTGACGTAATCGAACAGGATTCCCTAGTCGCTCTATTGAACCGAAGTGAGTCCATCGACATCTACTACGGCGAGGGGCGCGGTTTCGGAGATGTCGTCTTCACAGATGTTTCCGGCTTTGAGGAGATAAATAATGCCACCTTTCAGGGAACGCCTGACTACAATCTTGCAGGTTTCGAGTCCACTTTCTACATGCTAGCCATGGGTCCAGATGCGTGGTCTTTCATGGGTCGAAACATGAGCATGTTGGTCCAGCGTGATATACTCTCTAGAGTGCGGACCATTCTGTTGCAGGGGTTGACTGCTGATAGAGACCCCTACATTGTTGTTGACACAGCCGGGAATCTCCACTATGCGGTATCAATCTACATTGACTATCATCTTGCGACGGGTTATGCCGCCGAGAACTACATGCGGTTTCTGGGCGTTGTCCTTGTGGACATAGGCACAGGCGAGCTGGAGTTCTTCAAATCGCCCACTGCAGAGGAATCATTCTTCATTGACCGCACATACATGGAGTACTACGATTGGCAGGAAGCACCCCGTTGGCTTCAGAGCCAGATGAAATGGCCAGAGGACCTCTATGAGCGCCAGCTTGAGATTGCATATATCTATCACGTTGATGATGGTCTTGTCTGGCAAGCGGGTCAGGATTTCCACGAATCACCGGATGACGGTGACACTCGATACATCATAATGCGAATAGGTGGCGAGGACCGTTTCGTTGCCATGCACAACAGCGAGTTTCGTGACTCTGCGGGACGGAACTTGGCTGGTGTCTATGTGATGGGATGCGGTGACACTAAGTTTGGCAAGCTGACTTTCTATAGTGCGGGAGAGCCAGGGTTCTCCACGCTGCTTGGTCCAACCGCGGCAGTTCAAGCGTTTGAAACGAATGACAAAGTTCGGACTCAGCTGCAATTCTGGGGCAAGCACAGGTATGGCAATCGCCTTCTCTATCATCTAGGCGGGGACCTATTCTTCGTAATCCCCGTGTTTCTCGAAGTGGAGTCATCTACCAACATTGTCATTGAGAAGTTGGGCGGGGTTGGCCTTGTGGACGCTGAGAGCGGTGAACGAGTAGAGTTGGGCAGCAATGTTGTAGAGGCATACTATAAGATGTTTGGTCTTCTCAATCAGACCGCTGTGGAACCAGGGGCCGTTGGCATAGAGAGCGCCATCTTTAACCCCCTTACGATAGATTCAGGCGCATTCTCACAACTAGTATTGGGTCTTAGAAACAACGACAATGTTAGTCACGATCTATGGGTTGACATTGTGATTGTAGCCGGCAACTTCTCGGTTTCGTGGCATGGAAGCGAAGTCGGTCCAATAGCACATCCCTTGAACACCACATTCACATTGAGCATAGGTACCGTGGGTATAGGAGATATCTATGGCACCTCACCGTTAGTTACAGTCCATCTGCCCACCGGTTTGGTGCTTGGCCAGTATCTGGTCTACGTGATTCTAAGGACAGAGGAAGGAGTTGTTGATCAGGTTAGCCTAATCCTAACAGTTACATGATTCAGTCCAAGACTACTGCATTTGGCTCCGATACCAGTCGATAGTATGCTCCAGACCGGTTTCAAAGGGCATCTCCGGTTTGAATCCAAGAACATTCTGGGCTCTTTCCATCGATCCTATGCTATGTCTGACATCACCTATCCTTGGGTCAACATGAACAATTTTTGACCCCTCGGAGGAGGCCGCCTGATTGATCTTGTTTGCAACATCTATTATTCGAATCAAGTCCAAGCCGGACATGTTGATGACTTCACCATTCGCTTGTGGTGTTTTCCCTGCAAGGACTGTCCCTCTGGCCATATCGGTCACATAGACAAAACTTCGGGTCTGCTCACCATCACCCTCCACTGCAATCAGTTCACCCCTGATTGCACGGTTTATGAAGATGGAAATCACTCCACTGTACTCGGAGTACGCCTGTCTGGGACCATAGACATTGAAGTACCTGAGGATGGTGGTTTCGATTCCGTACGCTTCACGAAACGCTTTCATGTACTCCTCACCGGCAATCTTGGAAGCTGCATAGGGGCTAAGCGGATTCAGGGGGGTTGTTTCTAGTACCGGCATTTTTTCTGGATTCCCATACACGGCAGCACTAGAGCTAAACACAACGCGGCTAACATCCAATGCTCTTGCAATATCCAAAACGTTAACGATGCCAGTCACGTTATTTCTGTTTACCAGAATCGGGTCCTCAATAGATGCCGTCACGGAGGAGATGGCGGCAAGATGAAAGATCAGATCGATGTCCGACGGCAGCTTTGACTTCAGGCCAGGATCGCAAACATCCTCCTCAATGAAATTGAATTCCAGATGTGATGAGAATGAAGCCATATTGCTCTGGTTGCCCGTTCTCATGTTATCGATGCCAATGACATGATGTCCTTCTTCCAAAAGGCGCTCAACCAAATGGCTACCTATGAAGCCCGCACATCCAGTCACAACCACTTTGCCAGTCATCTCGACAACCTCCAATGAAGCGCTAACGCTACGGTCTTATCTTTTGCGTGTCACGCCGTCAGACTTATGAACTATCCCCATTGCCCCGTAGCAATCAACCGATAAACTGCTTGATGCGGGCAGGGATGTCTGATGATTTCACAACCATTTGAGTTTATTCAGCTAATAGTCCTAATCCTGACTGTAGTTTTCTTTCTCTTGGCAATCGAGTATCGAAAGCTTTCATTTGCAGTGATATCATTCGCAGTTGGTAATGGTTTTCTGAGTCTTACATTCTTCGCTCTAGGTGCGCCCTTTGTCGCTGTCTTCAACTTCAGTGTGTTTTCGGGCGCAATTGCAATCCTATTTCTTGCCGCCATGAGTCTTGAAGCGCCTGCTGAGGAGGAATGTCCGGAGGATGATGACTATTGTGAGGTGAGTACTCAATGAAGCACAAGATTGCAGCAATCATTTTGTCAATCATCATGGTGCTCTTGATTGGCGTGCAACTCGTGGACTTCACCGCTTTTGCCTTGAGTGCGCCCACAGAACCGCTTCTGAATCCCGCAGGATGGGATATCATTGGTCAAAGGGTTGGCGAGCTGATGTGGTCATACCGCGTGGTTGACGTGTTTATTCAGGTCACATTGCTTCTAGCAGCTGTCATTGGCGCTTCAGCAATGTTTCGTTCAATGAGGAAGGAGGAGAACTAAGATGTTCGATATGCTTCACATCTATCTCATCTTTGCTCTCATCCTCTACGTCTTGGGCATCTACACATTAGCCAGCGCTAGAAATATGGTCAAGCTCGTTATTGGAATCGAGATCTTAGTCGCAGCGGCAAACTTGAACTTCCTTGCCTTGGCCGCGTTCACTGCGGGACCGGATGTTCTTGGACCAATCGACCCTACTGTGCAGACCTTCGTCATTCTCTCCATCATAGTAGGTGGAGTAGTGGCAGCAGTGGCCATGAGTCTCATTGTAAACGCCTACCGACATTATGGGACACTTGACATCCGTGAACTTAGGAGGTTGAGGGAATGATCCTGCCCTTAGAATTGTTAGGCTGGCTTGTGTTTGTGGTGCCTGTAGCTGGTGCCCTTCTCACACCTGTCTTCGGCAAGATTCACCCCACTCTCAGAGAAGGCATGGCAGTCCTTGTTGGCTTCATCACGGCCTTTCTTGCTCTCGATATGGTTTTTGACATGCTAATCAGCCCCACTTCAATCGATAACAACCTAGTCACTTGGGTGATAGCAGCTGGAATTGAGGTGGAGTTTGGCGTCCTAATCGATCCCCTCAGTGTTCTGTTGGCCTGCATTGCAGGAGGTATCGGTTCGCTAATCATCCTCTTCAGCGTAGGATACATGACTGGCCGTGATGCTGAAGGAAATGCAATCAAAGACCCAAGTCTAACCCGGTACTACTTCTTCATGCAATTCTTCGTTGCAGGAATGATCCTCCTAGTGATGGCGAACAACATGCTCATGACGTTCATCGGCTGGGAAATCGTTGGAATGTGCAGCTACGCGCTGATAGGCTTCTGGCACAACCTGAAGGAACCCAGTCCGGTACCGGAGTACAAGACGGAGGGCGAGTACAATGCCGCGAGCGGCATGAAGGCATTCATGGTCACGAGGGTTGGCGATATTGGTCTGCTTGCAGGAATCCTGCTTCTGTTCTTCATAACGGGCACTTTCAACTACACTGAGATGCTCCAGACCGACGCTTGGGCTGTGGGTTTGTTGCATCTGTTGCCCATTGTGGCGATACTGATCTTTGCCGGCCCAATTGGCAAGAGTGCCCAGTTTCCCCTTCACATATGGCTGCCAGATGCGATGGCCGGACCTTCAACAGTCAGTGCGCTCATCCATGCTGCGGCAATGGTAAAAGCAGGAGTCTATCTTGTCGCGAGAATCATCCCAATCTTCCTAGAGGTCATGCAGACCGTGCCCGAAATGATTGTGTTCTTCCAGACGGTCGCGGCCATTGGTGCGTTCACTGCATTCATGGCGGCCACGATGGCCCTCGTACAGGACGAAATCAAGAAGGTCCTAGCGTATTCCACGGTTTCACAGCTAGGATACATGTTCATGGCGCTCGGTGCAACTGGCCTTGTAGCTGAGAGCGTTTCTGCATATGCCGCCGGAGCCTTCCATTTGCTTGCTCACGCTCTGTTCAAAGCCCTGCTGTTTCTCGCCGCTGGGTCCGTCTTGCACGCAGTCCAGAGCAAGAAGATGAGCGATATGGGCGGAATCAGAAAGGACATGAAAATCACTTTTGCCACATTCACCGTCGGAGCGCTTTCATTGGCTGGAGTGTTCCCGTTCGTTGGTTTCTGGTCGAAGGAGCTGATATTCGAGGCACTGTGGCACGGTGGGCAATACATCATCTTCTTCGTTGCATTCATCACGGCCATCCTGACGGCGTTCTACACGTTCAGAATGGTTGGTATCACATTCTTTGGTGAGAAGTCTGAGCATATTAAAAGCCTGGAATCACACGGGCATCATATTCATGAAGCACCTCTAACAATGACAATACCTCTCATCATACTGGCAGTGCTTGCCGCGGCTGGTGGCATCCTTGAGCTTGTATTCTTCGGATACTTCTCAGGACTCGAAACCGGCGCGCTCACGCACTTCGATTGGGCGCATCTCACACCGTTCGCTCTGGGGATAACTACGGTATTTACAATCGCTGTGTGGCTCGTTGGCATCACCCCAGCATATCTCATCTATTGGAGGAACAAGTACGACCTGAGCAGGTTCAAAGATGGGTTCCTCTACAAGTTCCTGTGGAATCGATGGTACATCAACGCACTCTGGTACAGAATCTTCGTTGATGGTTACCTGTGGCTGAGCAACGCAATCCATGTTCGCGTGGAATCCGCGCTGTTGGCGTTCAGTGGCGCCTTGAGCGGTGGCATGGATGGCGTATCGCGTGGTTGGAGACGTACCATGACAGGTGTGCTCAATACCAATGTATTGGGCATGATGGTTGGTATCATCGCGTTTCTATTGATTCTGATATTATTGTAGGAGGCTGGCGAGATGCAAGGAATAATCGATATCCCCATCCCCTCACACGACCTTATGATTCTCACACTGCTCGGCCTCATCTTCGGTGGGCTTCTTGTCATGCTTGCAGGAAAATGGTCTGAGAAGGGTGCGCAGGCACTTGCAGGTCTTGTCTTACTTGGTGGCCTAGCTCTGAACGTGTTTCTCCTACTCGGTCCTGAGGTGTGGAGCGGAGGCGAGGTTCTCTATGAGGTAGTTTGGCTTGGGTCAGTAGATTCCCCAATAATGAACATGGGTTTCAGAGGCGACGGTCTCAGTACACCTATTGCCATTCTGGTTCTTGGCCTAGGTCTTTTCTCAATCCTCTTCTCGACGGTTTACATGAAGAATCTGAAGCAACCCGGTCTGTACTACTCATTGATGGTCTGGTTCGTCGCTGCCATGGTGGGGGTAATCTACGCAACGGACCTCATGCAGTTCTTCATATTCTATGAATTGATGCTCATACCTGCCTTCGTCTTGGTATACGTCTACGGAGTTTCAGAAGATCCTGTCAAGCGCTCGAAGAATGCCCTTCAGTTCTGGGTCTGGACAGCTGCAGGCGGGATTGTATCCCTCTTCGCAGTGTTCATGCTGTTCGATTACACCGGCACAATGAGCATCTCGACACTGACCACAGCATCGATTCCTGTCGAGATTGCAAAGTTCATCGGAATCATCTTTCTCTTGGGATTCGGCATGAAGCTCGGGCTCGTGCCTTTGCACGTGTGGGCGCCTCCGGTCTATGGTGAAGCGCCCATTCCGGTGCTTGTTCTCCTCAGTGGCGCCATGACCAAGACCGCGGCTTATGGTGTGATTAGAATCGTCATCCCCATTCTATCTGAGGGACTCCGCGGTTATGCCTCTGGTCTGATGGTGATATCGCTCATCACAATGTTCTACGGCGCAATGATGGCAATTTCTCAAAAGGATCTCAAGATGATGCTTGCGTATTCTAGCATAAGCCAGCTTGGATACTTGATGTTTGGATACTCGACTATGACCTCAATTGGTGTCAATGGTGCAGCATTCCAGCTGATCAATCACGGAATTCTGGCCAGTCTGACATTCTTCTGTGCAGGCGCCATAAAGATGAAGACTGGAACAATGAAGTTTGACAAGCTGGGGGGTCTTGCTCCCAAGATGCCCATACTTGCCACAGGCTACGTTATTGGCGCACTCGCTCTTGCTGGCACTCCACCGATGTCAGCATTCGTGGGCGAGTGGATGATATTTGCCGGTGCAGCTGAACGTACTGCATTGGCTGGAATTGGCCAACCATTCTACTTGGTCATGACTGTTCTTGCTGTGGTAGCCACGGGTCTCACTGCAGCCTACTACCTCTGGTCCATTAGGCGCATCTTCTTCGGGCAAGTTCCGGAAGGTATGGAAGATGTCCGGGACCCGCCGCGATTAATCTTGGTAATCACCGGAATCATGGCATTCGTCGTTGTGGTCTTGGGCGTCTGGCCATGGATGCTCTGGAGATTCATAGGTCCGGTTCTGACCGGAGTTGTGGGAGGAGGCTAAGTCAAATGCAGCTGGATTTCCTATTCTCTCCTGAGTTTGCGACTGTGATGCCAGTACTGATACCAATAGTCTTTGCAATCTTGGTTGCAGTCCTCTCTGAGGGGGTCCGCGTCGCCGTAAAGCGAGTTCCCAAGGGTCTCCCAGACGCTATTGCAATAATTGGATTCGCATTGGCGCTCATGTACGTGTACATGCTCGGAACCGAAGTTTGGAGTAACGGAGTGCACACATTCGTTTTGTCTTGGAGCGGCGGCAATTACGTGATGGCCGCAGACGAGTTTTCCGTCTTAATGATGGGGCTCTTCACATTCATGGGTCTTGTTGTTGCATTGTACTCCGTAGGCTACATGAAAAAAGACACCGGCTTGGTTCAGTACTACATCTTGCTTCTGATCATGGTGGGCGCAATGAACGGGGTCGTGATTTCCACGGACCTGTTCACACTCTACATGTTCTACGAGACCATGGGTGTTTGCAGTTTCATCCTTGTGGCTTTCAGAAGGACCTGGGAAGGCATCGAAGCAGCTATCAAGTACCTCATGATGTCTGCGATTGGGTCGACTCTAGTGCTCATGTCCGCTAGCTACCTTTACGGTCTGACTGGTACGCTCAACCTAGCTCTGATGTCACAGGCATTACGAGCACACCCTGAGAATCCTCTTATTCCAATCCTCATTGCCCTACTTACTGCTGGGTTCGCTGTGAAGGGTGCCGTAGTTCCATTTGCAGCATGGCTTGCAGACGCTCACCCAGCGGCACCAAGTGGCATCAGCGCCATGCTGTCTGCTGTTGTGATCAAGGTGGGCATCTACGGTATCATTCGCATTAACACACTGTTGTTCCCGATTCACACCATCTACTTCAACTGGCCGCTATTGATCTCAATCATGGCATTGGTGACAATGACCGCTGGCAACTTTTGGGCACTCACACAGAAGGACCTCAAGCGAATGCTGGCCTACAGCTCGATAACTCAGATAGGCTTCATTCTCTTTGCATTCGGAACCGC
>JAUWOA010000008.1 GCA_030612365.1 Candidatus Thorarchaeota archaeon | reverse complement strand
GAATAAGCAGTTCACGTTGGAAGTGCGTAATGTGCACACAACATACACAACAATCAACCAGACCATAATAACAACGCCCGGTGCATTTCTGATGATTCCGGTGAGCTATATTGATCTCGACCATGGCGTTGGGCTCAGTGGTGTGACACCGATCGTTTCCTTCGATCAAGACCTAATCACTTACTTCGAAGACCAGACCTACGAACCATTCAACAATGGAACGTACTACCTCTACTTCCAGGTGATTGGAGCATACACATTTGACGTGGCCATTACCTTCGCGCGAAATCAGTACGATTCTCAGGTGGTGACGTTCCAGATTCAGTCAGACATCACACCTCAACAGGCTTTGCAGCAGATGCTTGGTTACGTCGGCGGTGGAATCCTAGCCATATTCGCAGGTCTTCTTGTAGTATACGTCAAGGTCTGGAGTATTCCGTGGATTATACGAGTCATCAACAAGATGTTGAAGGTGTTAGCAGCTGGCAAGATTCCTGCACCTGCGAATGTTCGCACTAGAGCTGAGCTCATACTGGAGATTGCCAACGAGGAATTGCAGCCAGTAGGTATTCAGAAAGCAATCGAGGACGTAACTGGCGAATCTATCGTTACAGTGGTTCCAGAGGTCGACGAACTTTTGGAGCAATTGGCTGCGCTCACTGGTCTTGGAGAAGTGGAAGTGGCCGCATTCCGGGCAGACCTTTCCCGCATGAAGGCAAGTGAGCGCCCAGGATTCATTCGCGAGGTCATTGAACAGGAAGAAGCCCGCCGCGCAGATGCCTTGTCCGAGGCCAGGCTTGAGCTGAAACAGGAGCTAGCAAAGCCTAAGCTTCTGGGAAGTCTGCCCGAGGAACTCGACGAACTCCGGAAGAAGCTCCAGCAGAAAGGCATAGGTACCGATGAGATTGACATCATCGTAGAGCAGGCCAAGAATCTCTCAAGAGCAGATCTTGAGGCGCTATTGGACAGTCTCGGTATCCGTCTTGACTGAGAATGCTGAAATGCCTGGATGGCAATAGTTGCTGTCCAGGTGTTTTATTCCTCGAAGGTTTCCTCGATCTGCTGCAGGATGTCAGGATGACCCTCGAAGTACTCTCGGGCAGGCTTGAGAATGGCAATCAGTGCTTCCGTTACCGCCTGCTTGACGTCCATTGGGTGGAGCTCCTTCTCTACATACGCCTTTTCAAAGGCTTCAATAGACTTGAACTCAACATCGCCCCCGAACTTCTCTTTTCTTGGAACATGGAGTTTGCCCAACCGGGGCATAAGGATGTATCTCACCGTGGAAGTGATGGCGTTTTGCTCCAAGTCCCCCACTGGACAGTAAGCCTTCCTAATGGTTGACTTGATGCTCTCAGGACTGTCAGTCACCCTGATGTGCGTGGAAGGATCACTTGCTGACATCTTGGCACCGCCGCCCTTTAGTGAAGGTAGCAATGGCATGAAGATGTAAGCCCCCTTCTGGTACCCGATGTTTTCCAGATGCTCTCTACCTAGCATGTAGATATTCCTCTGGTCAATGCCACCTACAGTGATATCGGTTTGAAGATATTTCACATCCAATATTTGCAGCAATGGATAGAGGAGTTCAGAAACCTTGGCATCCCCTCGCATCCTAACAACTTCGCTTGCCGCTCTCTTGGCTCTGGTCGTTGTTATGCGGGCTGCTATCCTGTATAGATCTTCAACGTACTCTCGCTTATGCTGGTATGTGGAGCCCCTAACAAATTTGAGTTTCTTGGAGGCAGAACCGAGGATACCTCGTATGCATTCTTCGTAGTACTTCGATCTTAGGTCCATCAGGTCAAAAGATGTTTTCTGGCTATCCAAATGTGCATGATAGTCCGCTAGGAGAATGGTGCCCTTTCCACCAAGTTTCGCCAGTTGCACCAGTTTGTTGAGAGGTATCAAATATGCATAGTGAAACGGACCTGTGGGAGCAGTCCCATAGTAGAAATTGAAACCGGGCTTGGATTCGAGAATGTGCTTCAATTCCTCATTTGTAACTATTTCTTCAGCGTTACTCTCTGCCATTTCTAGTGGACTGCTCATCTAGACTCACAGCCGGAGCTTTGTTTTCCTTCGGTTTTAAGCTTGATGGGAACCACTCTGCTCCCGCACACGACGTCTTCTCTCCACAACTGCAAGAGCCACAAATCCAACTATAACGCTGAACCAGAGAGTTACAAATCTTATGATGATTATCGCAACTCCAGCTTGACTTTCGGTGAAACCGAGCAAGAGTGGAATCAGTATGCCAGCTGTACCTTCATAGGCAATGAGTCCTCCCGGCAAGAAGGAAACTGCTCCGATGGCGGACGCTGTTGCGTGGATGAACGTTGCCTGCAGAAGCAGAAACAGCGAGGCTTGAGAAAGCGATGGAAACCCTGCACCAGATAGAATACTGAGAAGTAGCCATAGTGCTATGCATTCCATGAACCACCCAGGAACACTAATCGCCGTGCTTACTGCCATTGGCTTTGGCGACATCGTCTTAGTCATAGTATCGACAATCAAATTGCTGTTATTCGAGAATCTCTTTAGTGGTCCAAAAGAAGTTAGCCTTTGCAGGATTCCGTTATAGAATTCACTACGACCCAGAATTACCGCGCCTACGACTGCCGCAGCTCCAAGCAACACAATAAGGTAGAGCTGATCTCCACCCGCAAAACCAATACTAAAACCGGCCAGCGCAAGAACAATCATCGCGATGAGATCAGTCGCTCTCTCTGAAACTACTACAGGAGCGGTCTTAGCCAGGGGTGTTCCGTCTATGTCATTGATGAAGACGCCCTTTACAGCTTCCCCCATCTTGCCCGGAGTAGTAGTGAGCGAGAAACCCGCCAGAAAAATGCTGAGGCTATCAGCGTGACTAAGGTTGATGTCGATGCGGCGCAGGTAGTACTGCCATTTCACATACCGGATCAAATAGTTCAGGAACGATAGGGTAATCATAGCAGGCAGAATCCAGTACGGAATGGAGCTAATCGCAGCAATTACCGGGTCGATCTGAACATAGAATAGTATTGCAAGATAGACGACAGCTCCTATGAGTACGAATGCAATCAGCTTTCTGATACTGATGAATTCATTTCCTGTCCGTGTTGAAATTTCCTCACCATTCGTCATAGGCAATTCTCCTCATTCTTTGCCAGAATACGGATGGAAGGTGAACCAAGGGAAATGAGCAGTAGCCGGCAATCTGAGTCCTACCTTTCCTTAGCTCATCGTAGATGTCATCTGCTGTTTCGATATCTTGAAGCCAAGTTTTCGCATGTCCTATCTCCAGGAAGGAATGGGCATCGCTTCCTGCAGTCATTGGTTTGCCAAGGCGCTTGGCTAGCTTCTGCGCCCATGTATTGAACAGGTTCACCATGCATCGGGAGTTTATTCCCTCAATCAGGTCCACATGTTTCTTAACTAGCTCCTCAGGTAAGCCCCGCCTTAACGCGGTGTGCTTTCTCAAGGGATCCATTGGATGCGGGAGAATCGTTATCGCGCCTTGTGCATGGATGTCCTCTGCAATCTCGACAAATGACCGGTTCTCAATTGGCTCGGATATGAACAATCCAATGAGCTCTCCATAGTCGGAACATTTGTACTCGCAAGCTGGCAAAAGAAACCGTCCATTTCTTTTGATGACCTTCAGGATGGATGGTTTCCAATGCTCTGTAAGGGCGATTCCTCTGAGACCGTGGCGCTTCATGTATTTGAAGAGCATTCGGGGGTTGTTCAGGCCGTCCTTGGAGTAGAGCGTGTGAAAGTGCAAGTCAAAGGCGGAAAGCCTGTCGTTCATCGTATGCACCTACGGAAACAACGGGAACACAGTCAGGAGAAACTCAAGAATTCCCCGCCAGAAGAATAGCGCTACCCCAAGCACTATGACAAACAGCACGACGCCGAACAGGATCCCCTTGTCCTTTAGAGCAAGGTGCGGTTTTCTGCCCACAGGGCTGCCTGTCTGGATGAGGTAAACATAGCGAAGGATTAGTCCGGCAACAATCGGTACGGTCATCATCACGGGCTGGTACACCATCATCTCTCCGGGGAAATTGTTGTACGTGTAGAGTGCATAGAAGAGAACTAGCCAAGTGGCAGACATTGTTATGCCTTGGTCAAGCATCGCCTCAGTGTATTGAGTGAACACAGGCTTGTGCTTCGCTGCATCCTCTCCAAGGTATTGAAGTTCGTTCTTTCGCTTACCAAATGCTAGGATGAGCGCAAAGAAGAAGACCCCGATCACAAGCCAGGATGTGAAAGGCACTAGTAGGATAGCGGTTCCAGCAATAGCCCTTAGAACGAAACCAAAAGCGATATCGACGACATCAACAACGGCCCACTTCCTCAAGAAGTAATTGTAGAGCTGTGAGTTAACGAAGTACATGAGAACGATGATAAGGAAGAGTACATTCTCGAGATATGCCACTGAAAATCCAACTACCAAGAGCATGACCGCCAGTCCTTTGGCAGACCTGCTCGATGCGCGACCAGAGGGTAATGGTCGTTCTTTTTTCTCAGGGTGCACGGCATCCTGCTCTAGATCTGTAATGTCGTTCAATATGTACCCCGCGCTGGAAACAGCACAGAACACCAGAAAACCCACAATCAGCGGAGGGTAGTTCCAGAAATTGTACGCCGCAGGCAAGGTCTCCCATGGCCATGCTGTTGGTATCTCTACAAAGACTATCGCTAGGAATACCAAGAGATTCTTGTACCACTGATGAGGTCGCATAAGCCGAATGTAATCTTTTGCTGCCATTCCAATCTTCTCCTATTCCGTCGAGTAAGACTTCCAGAGTTCACCCCACTCCGTTTCCTCAAGGAACCAGCGGACCCACTTCTTGCCCTTTATTGGCAGCCAGAACGCGTCATGATACAGACCCGATAGCTGAGTGGGCAGCCACATCAACGGGGACTTGAATAGAAATGTCTCCATCCCCGGAAATTTCAGGAACCCTCGATTCCAAGTTATGACAGGGCTCTTACCCGGACTAAGGTGAAAGTTCGGGAGGTCATCCCATGACTCAAAGTCGCCTGTAAGTTCAATCTTCTCTGGGTCTGATTCCCCAAGACCAAGCTCTTTGGCCATCTGAAGTTTGAGAACTAGTCTTTGGTCAATGCCCATCAAGCGGGTTTGCGCTGTGTCTGCTGCAACCATATCGCTGCTTGCTACAAGGACGTTCCCAATCTTGGGAATCATGGTGCGTGGACCGGGTCCATCGCCGACAACACTACCATCAGTAATGACGAACTCAGAATGGGAAATCGTCTTCTGCAGCAGAAGAAGGTCAACCAGAACTTCGTGTATCTTCAGGTGAGCTAAATGTCGATTCTTTGTTAGATAAAGGCCAAAGGAGTCTTTGAGCGCCCCAGTCATCTGAGTGTGACCGTGTGTCTTTATCGTAGGCAAATGGATGATATTCGTGCCGAAGATTTCCTTGGGAGCAATCACTTCACCGAAGATGTCCTCTAGAACAAGTGTCTTCCTTGGAAGCTTCACACCAACGTATGTTGCATTGATTAACGGCAGGAATTTGATCCTGTGTTTCTTCATGACTGGGTACCAGTTATTCCCTTTTGTTCCTGCGTAGATGTTGGTCACAACTGTTTCATTCTCAACAGCCTGAATGTTATGATTATCAAACCCATCTGCGATGAGCTTTCTTAGCAAACCATCGAAGATGTAGGGATTCGTTGAACAAGCTGGGTAGAATTTGCTCCAAGAGAGGTTGAGCTTGATTGTCGTCATGACATCCTTTGATACGAATTTATCATAATCCGCGAAATCCATGAGCCGCGCAATGTCATCATAGACTGTTTTTGGAGAGGTCTTGACGACGGCTACCTTTGGCATCTCTGTATCATCCTGGGGCGAAGACTCATGGCACTCTTGGCCTATAAAACACCCACGAATATGTTTGCCATTTGAAGACGTTAAGAAGTTTCCTCAATGTGAGCCTTCGTACTGATTGCTATCTATCTTTCAAAGCACTCATATCGGAACAGGTTTGATTCTAAGGTCATCCTTCAGTCGTGCCATCTTTGGTTTCACTGTCCCTCCTGCTGTTGCAGTGAATACACTGAATAGCCTTCCTCCAAAGAAGCTCTTGAAACCTTCCTCAAAGACCTCATGACCTCTTAGCATGAGCTCTATGCCCATGTCAGCCGCAAACCGGTCAAAGGCAGCCTGGCCAAAGTACTTCATTCTCTGACCTCTACAGCTTGGTCTGAAATCGAAGTCACGGTCCTTGGGATCATTCCAGACCATCTGATAGGCAATATCGTCCGGGAAGTTGGGGAAACATCTATCGATTGCGAGAATCTGGCTCAGATTATTGACATTCTCTGGAATCCCGCCATGACAACAGAAGATACCGTTGTCGCTAAATCCAGCAAGAGGTAGAACCGTGAACACGTTCAGATAATGTTCGAACATGGAATGAGAATACTTGCGACTGATGTCCATATAGAAGCCATACCTTGTGGCAACCTCATCCGACTCGTGATTGCCGCGGAGCATTATGATACGGTCCGGAAACTGCAGTGCAAGCGCCATGACGAGATTGAACGTTTCAACTTGAGCTGGCCCCCGGTCGCCATAGTCCCCCATGAAGACCATGGAGTAGTCCTTCGACTTCAGGAAGTAGTCTCGGACTGCTAAAGCAGAATCGAGGTCTCCATGAAGGTCACCAACAAAGATCACACGTCTTCCAGGAATTTCTACTACATTGGGCTGGGAATCATACAAATCGCACATCATTCCGACAAGCTGTTTGACATCCTCCGCCGTGATGTCTTTCTTTCCGCCGAGTACATCTTTGACGAGTTTCACGGAACGCATCCTCTGGTATCAGTCCCAACCAAGGGCTTTCAAGACCATATCCACTGCCTCTTCAGGTGTTGAAGCGGAATGGACAACATCTGAGCGACGGGAATCGATTCTCTTGCCAGCGAGTTCTCCAGCCCATCCACCGGTTTGTGCTAGCGCTACAATTGGCTTGTCAGAGAACCACGCGATTGCCATCTCACTCAATGTTCCTGCAGAGCCATCAATAGCTATTACTCCATCCCCACCCTTGGCTACTAAGAAATTGCGCGCATAACCCAGACCTGTGGGTATGGCAATATCGACGTACTGATTCGCATGTTCCTTGGCGTCTGTTGGTAGGATTCCAATCGTAAGCCCATCGTGCTTCTTTGCGCCTCTGCATGCAGCTTCCATGATTCCTCCGAGACCCCCACACAGGAGAACAACGCCTCTTTTCGCAATCTCCTCTCCAATGCTTTCAGCTAGCTCTAAGGTTTCCTGATTGCTGTCTGCCCCGCCAATCACTGATATGATCCTCATCGCCACAGCCAAGTGTCACCGCCTCAACGTCTGGTGCGTTGAACTACATGAACTCCCTTCTCAAAGGGAGGCTAAATAGGCTACTATGTTGAGCTGGAATCCCTGTGATTCACATACTATCCCAATTCTTCCGGAAGTGATATAGGCAGTTTCCTGCAATCGACCCCGCCTGAAGAGGAATGTCTACCGCCGGGAGGCAAGACTAGTTGAAGAGCAAGTTCAACAAGCATATACTACGTGTGAGACACACAGCAAGTGAGAAGTTCAACGACTTCCCAGAAGTTATCGAACTCGATTATCAGAAGACAAATCCCGGCAACAAGGCCCCCCCCTGAGCATTCTAGTGAGCTTCCTTTTTACTCATAACGTCTTATTGGACACAAATGTAATGGATGTGATATTCTTGGTCAAAATTTGGCGTGCGTCAGATGTTGAGATGATTGGGCTAGCAGGTTACGGCCGGAAGTATGTAGCAGATGTCGAGTTCAAAAAGCCATTGCAAAATGGTGGATTCATCTATGTAAGGATTCCAGGAGGAATGAAGACAGATCCCCACGCACACGGAACGCTTGAAGAGATCTTCATCATCATGAATAAGACAAAGATGGGAGTAGGCGATCAGCTCCTCGATGTCGATGAAGGAGATGTGGTGCTTGTGGAACCCAGCGAGGCTCATTGGTTTGAAACCCCCGAAGGGGACGATGTTGTCATAATAGCGATTAAGTTTCCGAATCTGAAGGATGACAAGATCCAACTGGAATCGTGAATTCTCTAGAATCAGTCGCACTCTTCGTCGTCATCCTCAATCACAATATCAAATGATTCAGGATACGGGCGGTCCGGAGGTTTAGGTACTGCTCTCTCAAGGATCTCCCCGAGTTCTCTCCACTCGCGATGTCGTATGGTCCGCCCATAGATGCCCGCTGCAGTGATAATAACGAATGCAATGAATCCAGCAATATGGAGTTCAGTTCTGGTTTCGAAGACATATGAGGACGCGGAGAGTGCGAGAACCAGAATGCTTCCAATGATGAGGGTATTGAGGAAGCAGTCGCATCTGATTCCTAGCTGTGGAGGACCTACCTGAAAATCTTCAGGATCTGAACCAGGAGCTCGATTTAAGATGTAGTTGAATGCAGTTGCAATCAGTACACCCATTATTATTATGAACCCGATGAGTGGGTCCACGATCATCACCTCCAAGAGAGTTTCTAGACTTTCGCCTTGGGTGCTGCTACTTTCAGGTAGCTAAACCCGTATTCGCCTTCGTAAGAAATCTCTGAACCCTCTTCTGGCGTGATAGTTAGGACGATAGAGTGTTTCTTGACAAGATTCGGAGCGGCGTTACTAATCTTGAAATCACCTTTTGTTAGCGCTATCTTGTGACCAGTCTTCAGGTTCTTCAAGCTAGGGTGTTTCTCGAGAAGGATGCCTACTCGCCCTTGTAGTGTGTCGTTTCTAACAACTAGGATGTCCGCGCCATCAATTTCGTAAACCACAAGAACATCCATCCGTCCTCGAAGTGACTCAGGCAATTTCTCTAGTGGAATTGGCTTCTCGGTTGTCATCTCCTCAAGAGGAGGCATATTTCCCTGAATCTCGTTCAGAATCGGAGTGACCTGTGCAGTGTTCCAGTTCTTCTTCACGAATATCTTGAGAGCATGCTCTGCTATTTTCTCCAATGCGGGGTTCAGTCGATCGTGGGATGAAGACGATACCTTGTAGAGCTGCAAGAATGACATCAACGCTCCTGTTTCTTTTCCGTAAGCCACCCCTATTTTGTACGCATTAACCGAGAGCTGCCAAGCGTTATCATGATCATCGAACAGCAGGCAGTACTTTGCTATGTCATTCAACATGGCAATAGTAACATCAGGAAATCGCAGCTTGGACTGCGTCAAAGAGAATCCACCCATGAATTTCCTGAGAATCTGCATAGTGATATAGAACCCTTCTGAGGTTTCTTTCATGTCGTCGAGTCCCACTCTTTCAAGCATCGAATCATACAGACTGTAGTAGTAGTCAATCTCCTCATAATCCTCTAGAATGAGTGCTAAGATGATTCTCACGAAGAAAACTGAAGCCTTGAGAGCGTCATTCTCCACACCTGTGAACATCAACAGTCTGAAGGATTCGTCTGAGATTCTGATGGCATCGTTGATGCCTTCTTTGGTTCCACGATACAGATGACACATCATTTCCAAATAATAGAGGAATAAGGTGATGTCAGCGGCATGTGTGACAAGTCGCTTATGGGTTTCACTGGATTCTGTTAGCGTTGACATAATGAGAAGGCGTTCAATCTCGTTCTGAACAGCTTCGATTTCATTTGCCAGTGTATCGTACTTCATCTCTTGGAAATCATCGAACATTGTAGGAATGCCTGCCTTGATGTCCTCAATGAAGTCGAGCACAAAGAGGGGCTGGCCTTGGGAGAGAGACCTGTCGACTCGAGCTGGCCGCTTCACTTCTCTAAGAACGCGCATAGCATGTTCTTCGATGATGCGTATTCTGGTTACTGGATCGTAGGCTTCCTGACGAGAGATGCTGTATCTGACTTCTTGTGTGTAGATTCGCTCACGTATTATGCTGAGCTTTTTCACAAGGCCTTCATCTTCAACTGATTCCATTAGCTGCAAGGCGAAAGCAGACCCAACTATCCCTTCAACTTCGATGTTGAGGTCCTCGATGGTGTTCAAGAGTTTGAGGTCACTGGTTACAATCTTGGAGCCTTTAACTCGCATCGCAGCAAGGATGAGGGACATATCATTGGATTGAGGGAGTGCGCCCTCAGGTCTATTGATGTCTGCGATAAGCGCCTTGATATCCTTCGACAGAGTTTCATCTATCTGGATCATCTGTTCAACCTCTCTTCGAATATACCAACGAAGCTCATGGAAGACCTGTCTGCTAATCCAGAGCTCCATCCCGATTTTATCGGCAGCCTCCTTGATGACGAATACGTCCTTAGGTCTGTCACTGAATCCGGATATGAAGAAATTGGCATCAAGGTATACGCGCATGTAGTCTTGTCTCCATCTCTTTGCAATGCTAAAGCAAAGGGCAACGCTTGAGGACCTGCAGAACCCCTCAGAACTGCCAGTTTGTTTCACCCAGCATTAAGGTCTTTCGCTAGTGGTCCTTTTAGCAACCGAGTCCTGCGGCGTTTCATCTAAAGAAAAGCCTTGTGCTGCAGCCAGTGAAGACCCTCTACGGTAGTCTTTAAATCGGCATTGACGGTTTCCGTGGCTTAGCTCGGAGACAACCTCATGAACTCCATAGTTCGGCCCACAATATCAGAGATGCTTGAGATCAAGTCTGTCGCGATAGTTGGTGTCTCAGCACAGATGGGCTACTACTGGCCCCATTCCATGCTTCAGTGGGATCACAATCTCAAGGTATGGTTGGTTTCAAAGTCGGGGGAGGAGGTTCTGGGCCATAAGATATACCGGAGCCTTCTGGATATACCGGAGTCTGTTGATTATGTCATCCTTGCAGTGCCGTTGAGAGCTGTCCCTGAAGTGCTGAAGGAATGCGCCCAAAAGGGTGTAAAGGGAGCAACTATCTTCACAAGCGGTTACTCAGAACTCGGTACGGAGGAGGGTAGGCAGCGCGAGAAGGAAGTCAAAGACCTCATTCACTCAATGTCATTTAGAGTCTTTGGACCAAATTGCATGGGGTTAATGTATCCAAAGATTGGCTTTGCGTTCATGCCAACAGTAGATAGGCTCTCAGGAAATGTTGGATTCGTTTCACAGTCCGGCGGTATTGCCATTACAATCTATACAGCAGCTGTACACGCGGGCGTTGGCTTCAGCAAGATGTTCAGTTTTGGGAATGCAGTGGATATCTCTCCCTATGAGCTTCTCGACTACCTCGAAACAGATCAAGAAACAGATGTCGTGGGCGTTTACATTGAGGGAACAAGTGATGGAAAACACCTGCTTGAGTCTCTCAAGCGAATTGCTGAGAAGAAGCCTGTTGTTGCTGTCAAGGGCGGACGTTCGATAGAGGGATCTAGAGCGGTTTCATCTCATACAGGCGCCTTAGCTGGCAAGGATGAAATCTGGGATGCAGCATTCCGTCAGGCAAACGTTGTCGCAGTTGACACATTGGAAAACTTGGAAGCGACTCTCAGCGTTTTCTCGAAAAGCCCTCAACCACGCTCACCTGATGTTGGAATCATTGCGATAAGCGGCGGAACCAGTGTGATTTACACTGACCTATGTGTTGAGCGTGGACTCCAGGTACCTCCTTCTTCTCCGGAAACCGTCAAAAAATTGCGGACACTGATTAGAGGGGTTGGCAATTCCGTAGAGAATCCCATTGATCTCGCTGCAGACTACTACAATGACCAAACAATGGCCAAGGCAATCCGTATCGTTGGTGCTGACCCTGCGTTCAATTCAATCATCTTGCAGGCGGACGTTCATAACATCCATCAAGTTGCTTCAATCATGGGCGCCGCTGATGTTGTCGAGGGTCTGTGGGAAATCATGGCCAAAGCAGGAAGAGAAGTGGTGGAGAACGAAAAGAAGCCGGTTCTGGTGGCAATACCCGAAGTAGCCTACCCTGAGGCAAGAGAAACGGCATGGCAGAAGTTCGTTCAAGCGGGACTACCCGTTTTCAGAAATATCAGTGAGGCGGTTGGTGCACTCTCTGGAGTTTGCAAGTATTATGAAACACGGTCTTCCCGGAATATCTAGATATTGCTGAACTAGAGCTCAACTTCCAAAATGTCGATGAGAAGCAGCATGGAAGTGAATTGGTAATCAAGCCGCCAAGGACGTACTAAATGGATTCCAGGTTGAGTTTCCACTCGCTGTCGCCCTGACGAATCAGGATTCCAGTATGAACCTCGAAGTTCGGTCTGACATCAAGGCCTTGATTGTTCTCGAGCTGACTCCGAATGAAGCGAATCAGCGTTGCCGATGTCCATTCAGTCATACACGAGAATGCTTGCATTGTATATAGAAGGACCACGATTTCATGTCATGCTCTCCATTCACTTGTGTGTTCTTGATTCCATACTTCCTCCATTGCCGCTTCTGCTAGAAAATGGCGGCAATGGCGGCAATGTGCGCTTTCTATTGATTTGGTTTATCTTCCGAGAGCTGAAACCAACTGCATTATCGTCATGAACGCGCCAAAAGGGTTGAAACGCCGCGATGTATGGCCTGCATATCACATGAATGATATGCGGAGCAATACGAGGGAAATATTATATCCTCTGCTGCTCTCCATTTGCAAGTTCGCTGGGCGACCGGAGAGAGAGGAAAATCGCGCATGCCCCTCAGCGGCTGAATGTAGACAATGGGAGGGTTCACTCATTATCTATAGCCAGTCATATCGGGGATGCGAATTCTGACTACCTCTTCGATTCGGTTACGCCGTCGAGGAGGCATATGTGTAAATGAACAGGAGACTGTTGAAAGTCCAATTTGTTACTGCTGTTTTTATCTCGCTGATGTTGCTTAGCCTTGCCCCCCAAGCCGTGTGGGCTAGTCAGGCACTGCAGCATGATGAGGAGCTAATACCGAAACCTTTCGAGGGCTACAACCTCGATAGTATCTACGTCTTCTATGACCCCGCTGACGAGATGATGTCTGCTGTGGCTGAAGGTGTTAACGAAATTGTCACAGTGAGGATAAATCATGTGACGATGATACCAGTGACTTCGCATAGCGATGTATCTTACTGGTTACTGGATGAACCTTGGATTGCCATCTATGCGCTGCAATCTAATCTAAACGGTGTACTCTTTCCTGACCGGGAAATGTCGTGGCGTCAGTTTTATCAGACTCTGAACCGCCATCGGTTGACCCAGCATATTGTCGGGATGGGCAATACTCTATCCCTTGACCACTATCTAGAATCCTCTGACGCGACAATACACCACAGTGAATCAGAAGTGGCTGACGCACTAATTCTCATTCTATATGACATATGGTCTATTCGAGAGATTTGCAGAACTCGTGAACATGTACGCGCGGAATACAAAGATGCTGCAGATGATTTGGAGAAGATGGTTCTCCAGATCTATGCTGACAACCTAAACGAACTGATACAACGCTCATTTGAACCAATTAATCCAGTGGGCGAAGTTGATTCTCTGGCTGCTGAAAAAAGATATCAGCGCATGTTAGATCGGCATCCAGCGGAGGTGGAGGATGCTGCGTTCCGGCTTGATGCCGAGGGGAATCTCATTGAAGTGCCTCTTGATGAGCTTCCTGATGACTTCTCCCCCATGATTCAGCTAAGCGAATTGGCTGATGTTGACGCTTCAAGTTTCATACTTGGTAAAATACCCCTGCTGTCAGGTCTTAAGGGTGGAATCGGCAAGGTTGTTGATATCTTGCTCAAGGTCCTTGGATCGGCAGGAAAAACAGTGCTTTCGATTCCTGAGTCAGCACTTGATGGACTAAAAGACATCTTTGATATGATTATCCCATTCTTGGGTCTCGTCACAGACTTTGATGTCGAAAATCCCATCAAATCGTTGATTATGCCCTTAGTGGAACAGTTCCCCTTCCCTGAGCCGCTCAAGACCCTCCTGGAACCCATCTTGGCGGGTCTATTTGAGCTGAAGGGTGGACTTGGCAGTATTCGGAATGTCATTACCGAATTACTGTCTGCTCTCCTTCCTAATTTCCTCCCTCCTGGAGTGATGGACTTCCTTAGCGATGTGCTTGACATTGGTGGAGACCTTTGGGATCTTATTGCTGACGTAGTTTCCAATGGCAAGGGAGTATTTGATACGATACTCAGTTTCCTAACAGAGAATATACTTGGTGCGTTGCTGAACAAAACACTTGCAGCTACTCTTGGGATGACGACTGGTTTGACTACCCTTGTTTCAAAAGGCGTCAGTTTCATTAAATCAATTGTAGGTTATCTTTCAAGTTTCGACTTCTCGAATTTTATTGATGATGTTGGCGCGAACCTGCTCAATACAGCACTTGGTGTTCTCACTGGTACTGCAGGCGAAGAAGTGATCGGGAAGATAATGTCACTCATTGAGCTGAGCCTATCAGCAGTGAAGCAGGTAAACAAGTTTGAGTTGAGTTCACTCTTTGACCTGCTAAAAATCCTTGTTGTGGATTTCGTTGGAGGTTCGGGGATTGTGGGAACTGCAGAGGACCTCACAGAACACTTGATGTGTGTGATGCAAGACGTCGTTGAAGCCCCCACACCAGTTACTGTTAGCGCATTAAGGGGTGACATAGGCGATATTCTCGATTCCAATCTTACTGTTTCTGTTCCAACTAGCACCAAGACACTTGTCACTGACACCATGGTCTTGATGGCTGGCTTTCTAGATGGTGGCCTTACTCCCGCTGATGTACCAGACATATTCGATATTGCTGAAGGTCTGGTTGGAGAACTTGGACTCGGTAGCACCGAGCTGACAAATACAATCGATGCCCTAACGAACGCGGTAAAGCCTATCCTAGGCATAATCGCGTCAGTATCTGATAGCGATCCTCTCAAGATGATGATTAGTCACACCACGAGCAGCTTCATGTCCGAGCTTGGTGATATGCCGGAGATACTGGCTGATGTGATTAGATTCATGGGTGGAGTAGACCTCCCCGTGGGGCCGGATGTTGATGCGGTTCTGGACACATTCGGAGATATTGTAGGCGGCATGATGAACCTCCTCATGTCCGTCAAGGACATGTCATTCGAAGGCATAATGAATGCGCTGCTCATGTCTGCAGGCTCACTCATCGGCATATTTCCTTCATTCGACGACGTGCCCATTGACGTGATGTTGACTCTGATGGGCTCTTTCTTCCCTGATGCATTTGGCATAGGTGCCGGAGGTCTAAGTCCTCAAGCAGCTATTGAACAAATCCTCGACTTTGCAGCCGGTCATTTGACAGGCGCCTTCAACCTCGGCATACTAGGGGATTTTCTGGGTTCTCTGATGGACATAATGGGCATCTTCACGGATGGTGTCAAGTGGATAATCGGCAAGTGTCTTGACTGGCTCGAAGGAATGATAACTCCTCTACTGGTGCAGCTAGAGAACGCTATCAATGGTGTCTTTGGTGGCTTGAATGATCTCCTTGGTCACAACGGCATTCTGCCAATTGGACTAGGTTCATGGTCACTATTCGAGCTCACATTCAATATCGGCATCAAACCCAACTTCAAATTTCTTACAAGCGAGTTCTTTGACTGGCTTCAAGCTATTATCTTCGAAGGACGTGCTTCATTCTCGATTAGTGGGTTTGCTGATTTCCTAAATGCGATATTTTGGTCTTGGGAGATAACGCCTCAGTTCATGTTCGAGCTGGGTCTCACAGGGTTTGATTCCTCGAAGAACAGCTTCATGGAGAACCTCTTCAGTATTATGGGTCTCAACCTGCAATTCTCAGGTTACGCGAAGGGTGTAGTGAATCTCTTCACAATGAGGAAGGCAATTATCATTCCTGGCAGTATCTTCACAATCGACACCTGGGTGCTTAGTCTGAAGGTTGCCATGACCAAGACAATTACTTTGCTAGACTTCGTTACTGGCGGCGTGGGAGGCGGCGTTCTATCGAAGTTGGCCTCATACATTGGCTTGGGCAATATCAAGATAGACCTCTGGTTCAGCATTGAGTTGGACATTGTCTTGAAGTCAGCCACGTCCCGTGCCTCGGTATTTTCATTGGTGATGGTACTTGGTGCTGCAATATCCCTAGGCATAGATATCATAGTGGCTTCGGCTAAGCTCTACGGGTCCATGGAAATCACACTATCCTTCTTCCAAGATCAGGCTCTTGCGCAACCCATGCACATTTTGCTGCGGCTGCTGCTTACACTCAAACTGAAGATTCGATTCCTGCTTTGGACATGGAAGAAGACTTGGACATGGGAGGCTGGTGGGCCTTGGGATCTCTCACCCAGTAAGGGGTCCGCAGAATACCAGGATTCGGGTATGGGCTTTGACAGTGATGGAGACGGTTTGAGTGATGTATTTGAGAATGGTTACCCCGGGCTCGATCCCAACAACGCCGATACAGATGGTGACGGTGCCAATGATAAGCTTGAGGTAATAACAATGGGTACGGATCCTACAAATCCTGATACCGATGGGGAGGGCCTTTTGGATGGAGAAGAATGGGACCTCTCGACCAACCCTCTGAATGTTGACACTGAGCATGACGGCCTAGACGATTACGAGGAAGTGAAAGTCTATGGAACCGATCCCTTTAGTTTTGATAGCGACGGGGACGGTCTCTCTGATTACTATGAAGTTAGAACGTCATGGGACATGTCTGGCATAACCCCAACAGTCGAGTACGTCTACATTGGAGGCGTAGCTTACAATGACCATACAGATCCCTTGAATCCAGATACGGATGGAGATACAATCCTTGATGGTGATGAGGGTCCGATGGGCCCATTCTACGGCACAGACTCGCTGTACAATGACACACCAGGCTCTGGCTGTGACCCAGCACCTATCATATTCAATGGTGGATACACACATCCACTCGACGCAGATACGGATGATGATTCGTACATGCAGCTCTACAATGGCGACGTCGACATGATGCTAAATCAACGGCTGCACCCGGCCGGCACTGAGGGCCAGGAGTGGCCAATGAGTGATGGCAACGAGCTGAGAGGCTTCACAATCATCCTTTATGATGACGAGGGCGAGCCGTACGAGAAACACGTTCACACGAATCCCTGTAACCCTGATACAGATGGAGACACTGGAGTGACTGAAGCAGAGCGACTCAACCCTCCGCCGGGAGCGTGGCTCAACTCTGATGGTTACGAACTAGCGCAAGACCCGCCTAGTGATCCGACTGATGGCGACAGCGATGATGATGGTCTTCTAGATGGACTAGAAGGCGTGCTAAGACAGGACAGTAATCATACATATTATCTAGACCCAGACACTGACGACGACGGTCTCTTTGACATGGTCGACCTTCTCCTTGGTACCGACCCGCTATCACCCGATACTGACCTGGACATGGTTTCAGACGGTGATGAGTGGTTTATCTACGGTACTGATCCAACCTTGGCAGACAGCGATTTCGATGGCCTGAGCGACGGAGAAGAGCTCTTCTTTTGGCATACCAATCCATTGGCTGACGACTCTGATGGAGATGGCCTTATGGACGGCTATGAGGTGCTAGTTACAGGTAGCGACCCCATGGACGAAGACAGTGATAATGATGGTCTTAACGACTATGAGGAGTTCTTCGTCTACTTCACTGACACATTCACCTACGACACTGACGGAGATGGACTTGGAGACGGGGACGAGGTTCTCATTTACGGGACGAATCCGCTCGCTTGGGATACGGACAGTGATTCAATAACAGAACCGAATGAGCTTGGTGAGATGACGTGGCCAATGAGCGACTATCATGAAATCATGTTGTACGGAACAAATGCCACGAAACCCGACACCGACATGGATGGTCTTGGAGATGCCATGGAGCTTTACCTCGGCTCTGGCGATATCCCGTGGATGGACCCAATTCCGCTAGACCCTCTGTCAAACGACACCGACAACGATTTGTTATTGGACGGCGCAGAGCTGATTATCGAGAATGCTACGGACCTAATCTATCCCTTTGAGTCTCTGACCGTAGTCCTGAGATACAACACATCACCTGTGCTGCGAGATACGGACAATGACACGCTAACCGATTATCAAGAAATCATGGTGTTCAATACAAACCCCACGAGTAATGATACTGATTCAGACACGATACTTGATTGGTGGGAGGTTTGGGTCTACAACACTTCAGCGCTTGACATTGACACCGACGGAGATGGACTTAATGACACTCAAGAAACCCTATACGAGGTCTATCCTTACGGTGCGTGGCCGCCGACCAACTGGTCAATAGGCATGACCACGGAGGACGAACCTGCAGAGGGCGACCCTCCAGAAGAAATAGTGATTCCTGAGTCTGGCGGCGTTGCCGGCGCTGAGATACTGGCTCAAGAAGGTACGTATCCGACCAGTGCTACAGATCCCGATAGTGATGACGATTATCTTCCGGATGGCGCAGAGGTGTTCTTCTACGGTAGCAACCCTATGGACACTGACACGGATAATGATGGCATACCCGATACCCTGGAATACGACACCGACTACGATGGTCTTCCCGATGGGATTGAATTCGCGCTAGGTCTCCAGATGGTGCTTGGTGGCGGAATCTTCAACCCGGACAGCGATCACGACGGTCTGCTGGATGGGGATGAATACTACATCCACGGTACTGACCCTGCGCTTCTTGATACGGATGGAGATGGGTACTCGGATGGCCTTGAGATAGCCTTGGGTCTAGATCCGCTCTCATTTACTACAACAGAGGAGTTTCAGATGGCTCTTGCGACAGAGCGCGGTCAGAGCACAATGCGAATCATGACGCCGCTTAGTGGTCAAGCTGTCTATCAGGATACCGCAGTGGTAGTCGTCAATTATACCATATTCCAGGACATGTGGTTCCGCTATGAGAATGGGGCCGGATGGAGTGAGAACTACACGCTGGAATATCTACCCGCATCACAGGTCTGGCACAGCGATGAGATTAGGTGGCCTACTGGCAATATCACCATGCAAGTGTTCGGTAGGAACACCACCGGTGTGATTCACGCTCAGGTTACATGGTACATTGTGCAGTCAGGAGACACCCCATTTCCATGGCTGCTGTTAGGCTTGGGAGTCGCAGCGATTGCAAGTGTGATTATTGTAGGATTTGTGGGATACAAGAAAGGATGGTGGACAGTTCTGTACGGACGGCTTAGGACCAAGCCCGGGCGGGGGAAATCACCCGCCAAGAAGACCACGAAGAAGAAATCTGCCAAGAAGAAGAAGACGAATGCCAGTCCCAAGAAGGGAACGAAAGGAGAGTGAGAACGGAATGAAGTACAAGATACTTACCCTGTTTGCGCTTAGCGTGATGCTGGTAGGAAGCTTCGCTGCTATACCTGCCTTGCCAATGAACATACAGCCCCTTATGGGACAAATCGATACTGTGGATAGTTTGCCAGACGGCATTCAGGACGCTGCAATACGGGCTTTGACTGACACCGAACCTGGATTGCCAGATGATTGGGACATTGGCCTTGTTCTTCAAGATCAGGAGAACAACTACAAGACGACCTACGAGCCCTGGAAGACAAAGGCTGCGATTCATGCCGTGGCGTACCACGAGGAAACCGGCTTCCTAGCTCTCGCAGGAGGTTATCTCTATGACAATGAGGTTCACATATTTAGGTTGAACATCGAAACCGGCGACTTCGATAAGGTCTGGGACATTGGAAGCGGCATAATCGGCGCTGATGTGATGGCCATGGCCTGGGGTGATACTGATCTCAATGATTTCCTAGAGGTTGCCGTAGCATCCGCAGATGGACATGTCTATTTGTTCGAACAAAGGCACATCTATGACCCGCTGGCAAACACTGAGAATATGTTTGACCATGTGTGGACCAGCCCCGACACATTCCGTGCCTTTGATGTAGAGATAGCTGATGTCGACCTAGACTACAGAGCAGATCTCATTATTGGTGGGTGGGATGGCAAGGTTCGCTGCTTCGAGTATGATAATCATTCAGGATATCCGTTCAGTCCAGAGCACTGGATCACCTTCCGTGAGGTCTGGAACTCAGGCGACACAATCGACGGCAAAATCTACACATTGGCGACTGGTGATACAAATCATAACGGATTGCCAGAAATCATCGTTGGAACCCGCGAGGGTATTGTCTATGTATTCGAAAACGACGGTATAACCATGATGATTAACGGCGAGCCCTTTCCGCTAATCAATGACAACCACTACTATCTGAATTGGACGAGTGCGAACTACACGTGGAGACCAATAATGTCCATGACGGCTGGTGAGCTAGATGATTCGCCAGGCGAGGAGATTGCTTTGGTGGCCCAGGGCCAGGGAGTCTTCATCCTCAACTGGGATACAGCTTCTAGGACCTTCATGTACGAACGCGTCTATCGGGATTGGGACGCCTGGCAGACCTCAGAGGAGTCACCATGGAGGCTTGATTTCTGGGCTGATAGCGTTGTTTCTGCGAATAATGTGACATACTTGCTTTCGAATGGCACAGCTATTCCAGAGCCTATCGCATACAGGTATTTGGGCGGAGGCCTCTTTGACCCCGACGCGGAGTGCTACCCCTACAACACAGGAATGGCCAATGAATCGGATGGCTATTATTCCACCTTCGATGCCAGTCCTGCATATGTTGACAATGCCACTGCTGTCATAGATTTCGGAAATGATGAAGAGGGCACAGGGAGCGCAAGCTCTGCGAATGACATTCGGTTCAAATTCCAGAACGTGCTCACGTCGACCATCTTCTCACGTTTCAACATCTCGGTTTCTCAGGATGGAACTGATTTCGAACAGGTAGACGTTTCGAGAATTCAGTTTGCGAGCAACTGGCTGCATGTGGACGTTGATGACGCCCTCGGCGCTCGTCATTGGGATTGGTTCAGATACATCAAAGTGTCTGTATACAATGGTGGGCTGTACAGCATCGACTCGATTGAGCTCATACAGGTATACACACAGCTAACCACAGCTCTTACAGTGACTATCGGCCCGTTGCCCACGAGCATAAACCTAAGCGGACCGCCAAATATGGAGGACCGACTCATCATTGCGACTGTCATGGGTAACATCTACGCCTACGAATACGGTAGTTCCTACGACCTTGTTTGGGATTCCTCACGAGATGATTTCTTCACAGTGGGTGCGAACGTCTGGGATATGGCCTATGTACAGACTCCGTCTGAACTACCCATCTGGGCGTTCTCCGGTATGGCATCTGGCATCGATGTGCTCACTGGGTTCGAATATCAGCACTACACAATCGGAGACGTTGACCCGAATGATGATTTCCACTATGGTGCCATGGCGTTTCCCCAGAATCTGATTGTCATCAACTCACTGGGTGACATCTGGGTTTACGAGGGAAACCCCGAAGATCTTATTGCTGATCCTGCGCTCTCTGCTCTCTTTGCGCTCGTCGAGCCTTACAATGCCGGCTGGTCGAATGCTCCACTGACAATAGAGCTAGCACATCTTTTCATGGATGACGAGTACCTCTGGGCTGCAGTGGGCTCCTTCAACCCCGAAGCAGCTGATGGGCTCTATGGACTTGACCCCGGAGACATCAATGCTGGTCTTCAGTTCTACCGCAGGCCTACAGAACTCGACGTCTACGATACTGCTACTAATCTTAAAATGGCCTTTTTTGACGAAACCGGTGCGTTGACTACAGCAATTCAGAACGCGAAGACCGTGCCACGAATGCATTTTGTTGATTGGGACAATGATAATGATCAAGATATGGTTCTATCAACTGGCTTCCTGTACTACTGTGAAAATATCGGCAGCTTGGAGGAAGGACCTATGTTCCTCTTGCACCCAGGGTTCTTTGCGGAAATGAACGAGCGTGCAATGAACTGCTATTGGGGACAGCCACAAGTCTGGGATATGGATGAAGACGGTGATTGGGACATCATTCTCAGCTATGATGGTAGGAATGGTGCCACCTACTGGGAGAATGAGGGGTCCAACGATGACCCAAGCTGGACCGAGAATAAAAAGCTGTTCTCAAATACAAACCCAGATACGAACATGAAGTTCATGGGGCTGACAGACATCAGGATAGTTCCGAATAGCTGGGGCATGCAGACAGGACTCATGACCAATCTCTACGGCGACCTCGGCTACGAAACCTTGGGGGACGCGGAGTACACCATGTGGAGTGTCAAACCTGACCCCGTAGGTCATTTCTTGTACCATAGCTGGCCAGTCCACACTCAGTCAGTAAGCTACGTATTTGCAACCTATCCAACGGTATACAAGTACGACTTTGCAATTACCGCTGGCGGCAGTATACCCTTAAACTTGGGATATCATGTTTCCGAATCTTGGAGTACTGAGTTCGACCTAAAGGAATGGACTCTTTCAATAACGTCGGGTGATATCGATGGCGACGGCAATGGTGAAATCATAGTCGGAGATTATGACAATAATGTCTACATTTTCGAGCATATGATCAACAATACGTACAAACGAGCCTTTAGATCGTTCGACATCAACCACACTGAAACCAGTGACACGAGCCCATACTACTGGGAGGAGCTAGGTGGCATTTCAGGTGAGTTTCAGAGAGTGATTTGGGACCATGTGAAGCACGTTGTTGCGGACTGTGACATCGACGGTGATGGATACAAAGAGCTCGTAGCTGCAGCAGGGCTGCAAGTTTACATCTTTGAGGACACGGGAATTGACGATACATACAAGTTTGTGCATACCATCGATTTCAGAGATTCCATTTACAACACTACAGACGGATGGGATCTGGTCGAGGAAATCACTGCCATTGGTGCAGGTGATGACATCGACTTGAATGGAATGAACGAGCTAGTTGTAGCAGCTGGACCATTCTTGTTTATCTACAACGTCCCGCACGACGCGTGGAATTCATCAACCGAGTACTTCATGGACGAGGACGTGCCTGACGGCACATACTACCTTGTGGGCAATGGCGCACATGATAACTTCCTTTATGCCTCGATAGAAACGATGACACTCTGTGATACAGATGAGGACGGTTTCCGTGAGGTGATTATCGGCGGAAGAATCAATGTCACTCAAGTCCGACAAGACGGTTTCTTGAAAGTCTATGAATGGAGGGGCGCGGCCTTTGCTGAGGCTTGGGAAGCTCCGCATGAAGTGACGAAGTGGAACCCTGTGACTAGTGTTATCCTTGACGACCAAGACTATGACTCAAATCAGGAGATAATCATTGGCCATATGAAGGGATTCGATATCTGGGAGTGGAACACAAGCATCTCCACCTACCAAAAGGTCGAGGTCGTGACAGCCTCGCCGAACTACCCAATAGTTCCTCTCGTATCCACCCGGTACAACCTCGTGTATCAGGAGTTGTATGATTTGAGCTCTAGGGGTCAGAATGACATCGAGTACGGGTTCACCATTTCAGATGACTTCGTTTTCGGAGTGTTCGTTCAGAATGAAAACCTGTACTGGAAATACTATGTCGCGCCCCTAGATATATGGTCACCGTACGAGAGAACAATAAACACTACGACCGGCTTCAACTCTTACCCATCACCCTACGATGGTTATACTCTTCAGTATGAAGTCGACCCCGCGCTCTTCTTGCACGAGAACGGCACCTTGTACTTGACATGGACTGCGCGTTTCTACGATTTCGCAACTTCCACGTACCATTACGATATATGGATCACCAGGTACACCGGTAGCGGACCGGGGATTAACTGGGATCAGCCAGTCCGTGTGGCGGGCTGGACGACCGAATTCCAGTACCAGAAGCCAAAGGCGTTCATGCACAGTAGCGGTACCCTAGGAGTAGCATACTTCTATGCTGGTAGCACAGTCAACTATAGGACGTCAACCTCGTGGGGTGTTTGGTCCATGGTTGGCTTCCCAGTTCAGTATGTAGACTTTGCGGACTACCACATTCAGGACTTTGACATAATCAATACACGCGATGGCGGCTTTGCTCTTGCTATAGCTGCTCGAAACGATTCTATTGCAAAGACCGACTACGACATCTACGTGGCTACAAGTAACAGTTCATTCATTTGGCAAGATAGCCGGATGTACGCGGCCACTAGTTCGTACAATAACGAGATCAATCCAGATATTCATCAGTTGGATGCTCCGGAGGAATCTTTGGTGGTTGTCTATGAGTCAGCTGAGGCTCCCATAGAAGATAGGATTCAAATGAGCTATGGCTCTTCGCCAATGCAGTGGCATCAGGAAGAACCAATGAATACGTTGCCCAGCTTCATAACTAGGGTCGAAGAGCCCGAGGGCGTAATGTACTATGTTGAGGGTCTTGCTGGTCCTCTCCATGTCATTTCTCCCATGGCATATAGCCCCACAGTTATGGGTCTGAGAGGTGGAGGGTTCATGTACTCCTTCGCATTCGACTTCTTCCACAAGGCAGCCGACAGCAGTATCTACGATCCTGCCGACATCAGGCCAAACGATCCGTGGGCTGACAGGAAGTATACTGAGGCTGCAGATTGGGTCTTTGGCATTAATCCATCGTCAAGGTTCACGCACTTCAACATCGGACCAGTTGTGGACCTAGCTGTAGGCGATACTGATGGCGATGCTCGCAGAGAGGTTGTAGCAGGCTTTGAGGACCGAGTCGGAGTGTATGAGTTGAAACACTCCAATGTCGGTGGCGGCATTATGGAACATGAAGAAGCCTGGCTCTCTCTCAGGTACGACACTCCTGTCACTGGGGTGACAGTATATGACACCAACGGAAACGGCTGGGAGGAGATTGGTATCTCGTGTAGGCGAGGAGATGTCTTTGTACTGGAGATTGACATCTCAGGTCAGGATACTTTCTCTCTGATGTATAGCCAGTCGCTTTGGAATAGCACAACAGGAGCAGGTGTGTCGGAAAGCTCGGGTGCTGTTACGCATGCTGTGGCTGTTTTCGATATAGATGGTGATGGAAAGGATGAAATTGTGCGAGGTGAGCAGACAGGCACGCTTCGTGCTTTCGATGATGATGGCTCACTTCTTTGGACGAACAGTGACTTTAGCGTACCCATCTACATGATAACTATCGGAGCCATGACACCAACACAACACTACATAGCCGTATATCATTGGGATGGCAATGTAACGTTGCACAGCGCAGAAACCGGCAATCTTCATTGGCGGTACGATACACGGACCTTTGCTTTCGGCATGGTGGCTATTGGCGACGTCATGGGCGCGAGTACAAGTGAAGTTGTCGTCGTTGATGGCGGCGCTCCGCAGCATAACATCACCGTTCTAAGCTGGGGTGGCTCTGTGATGTGGGAACGGAATCTGGGACAAATGTTCTTTGGCTCAGTAGTGCTTGGCAATTTCAGCGGCAGGGAGAATCTGGACATCGCTGTGTTCCATACTAACGGCACATTGACAGTCATGTACGGAAACAATGGGACAACCATATTCCGGATTCCATATATGATTGGCCTTGATTATTGCATGCCTGCAATCGCAGATCTTAACAATGATGGATATGATGAGATAATTAGTGCACGCAATAGTCTCTGGGCAGTTGATCCTCAGACTCAGGCCATCGTATACAACTCAAGCAGCATATTTTCCTCTACGATGCGGTGGCTCTTTGTTGAGGACTTTGACAACGACTCGTTCTATGAGGCCGTTATTGTTACTAATACCGGTGTGTACTACGAGGAATTCACGTCAGGTGGGGTTATGTGGTCATACGAACCTCAAGTTGATGAGATTGATGATGCTATGCTTGCTACATTCGCGGATGGTCGACTTGGGATTGCTCTCTGCACGAATGACGGTGCCGTAATAGCCCTGGATGCCATGACTGGTGTGCCGGTCTGGTTCGACATGAGTTCAAATACTTACAGCGAACTGGCCGCTGGGGACTTCGATGGTGACGGACTTGACGAGATAGCGGGATCCGCAACAAATGGGGATTTCTACGTCTTTAAGGAAATGGAACCGCAGATTGCCGAGAGGATCGAAGTCTTCGGATACTGGTCGACCTATTGGAACTACACACTCGTGAGTGCGGTTGAAAGCATTTGGGTGCATGACATCAACGGTGACGGAATCACCGAGTATGCTGTGGCTTATGGAACCAACACACTGACGCTATTCGACCCGTTGAGTCCCACAGTCTTGTGGAATATCTCGACGCCAGGGATAGTCCGTGAGATTCAGTTCGGCAACCTAAGAAATGACATGACCCTTGATTTGCTGATGCGTTGTTACGATGGTGTGAGTCACACGGTTATTGGCGTGGATGGGGCAACAGGAATCGCTTTGTCGGGAATCAATCATGTGGCAAGCGGTAACAATGCCATGACTGACATCGCGTTAGGGAACTTTAGCATGGCAATCCCTGGAAACGAGTATCTCATTGTCTACGAGGATGTCGCCATGACTGCAGGTATCGCCATCTACGATACAGATGGCGGTCTACGGTTTGTGAGCAGCACCAATACCAGTTCGAGGACCTCGGCTGTCACGACGGGATACTTCGATGGCGATACGCGTCTCGACATAGCGATTGGTGGAAGGGATGGCAATGTTTTCTTCTACACTGGACTCGCAGGTCATATCGGCACATTGAGTCTGGACTCCTCGGGAGTCTATACCATCGACACGGGCAACTTCAACAGCGCAGGCTGTGATGATGTGGTAGTTGGCTGCAGGAACGGTCAGGTCACAGTATTTGACCCAGGTGTTGTCTGGCCAGGAACTATTCTTTGGCAGGTTACAATAAACGGAACCATTGACAGCGTCCATGCAGTCGATGTGGATCAGACTGATCCAGAGGATGAAGCAGTAGTAAATGTCAGAGAGGTTGGGCTTGTTGGATATAGCGGAACAGCTTTCGTCGAGGAGTGGCAGTACGATGCACCGACAGTCATTCGGAAACGGGTGCAATTTTTGGACGTTGATTCGAACAGCATCTTCGATATTGTTCTCAACAGCTATGGCTATGTGGCTGTCATCGATAGCTCAGATGGCAGTGTGTTTGGGGCATATGCAGCTGCTCATGGTATCAAACGAACGGCTGTTGGCAACTTTGACGACAACGGAATCCTCGACCTAATGCTCTTCGACGAGAACCTGGTATACGTAGTTAGCAACAGCAGCGTTATGCCTCCAGTACCACTGTTCGTTGAAATATCTCCATCTGGTTTATTGATGGCAGCTGTCACGACAGTCGTGGTAGCTGTTCTGCCTGTCAGTGTATTGGGTTATTTGGGACTGGCTTGGAAGAAGAGGCGCCGGATGCTCAGGCATAGGGACTAGACAGCATGAGGAAGAGTCTTGAGCTCTTCCTTCTCTCCCTTGTTTCGGGAAGACAACACCGGATAACTTTTATATATCCGAAGCCAAACATAATATGTCCTAATAGTTTTCGCCGCAGACGGATACCCTGAACCTAGCGCCGCCATTCAATATGGGGGAACTGGGCAGGAACCAAAAGCTATAAGGACATGAAGCGCAATGACATAGATGCATTGCATCAAGGGCACAGGTATCGTAAACAAGTCGATTCATCAACTATGGCGTGCGGTTGAGAGTCTTGCGCGTACTCCAAAATGAGTACATCGGAAGGCGACGCGAAATAGATATGGTGGTGGCGCGGCAAGCGTCGCTTTGCTTGTTGATCCCGGTGCCCACCCTTTCCTTCTTCTTTCCATACGATTGTCCTTCGTCTGCTGCCCGTTATCTAGATGGGCTGCATTAACAGAGAATCTAATTAGGGTCGAATGGTTCATTTGAATGACTACTATGAGCGGCAGAACGGTTTTCTATATGGTCGTCATTCTAGCTGCAGTGATGATTCTCGCTCCCAGCATTGTTGTCAAAACATCCGCAGCAGCAAATCCCCAACAAAGGGCTGTTGCAGGTCTCCAGGATACCCTTCGCCCTACAATAGAAGTGTGGAACATTTCAAGATCAGCCTATGGGGGCGAGCCTTTCACGGTATGGGCTGACGTGAGAGACCCGGTTTCAGGCGTAAGGAATGTTTCACTAGTAATCCAGGATACAACTCTGAATCGTACGGAATACGAGTTGCTTTACAACGGAAGCTACTATGCCGCATCCATTAACAGGCTACAATTCAATCGGAGTCATGAACTCTGGATTTCCGCTTTTGACATGGCGAACAATTCAGCTACAACCTACCACCTGACAGTGAACTTGATTGAATCCACCCATAGCCCAATCGACCCTTCGGTGACGATGCCAATTGTGGTGTTATCTAGCCTTACTCTTATGGCAATGGTAATAGGCGTGGCTGTAGTATACGACAAGAGGAGGGCTTGGGATGAACTATCTGAGCCCACCGAGTTCGCGCCAGACGAAGGATGAGTCGCAGCACCTAATGTTTGCCTAACCCTGTTCGATTGAACTCTACCGAACGTTTGGCGTTTACCAAACTACTTATAAGAAGATGCACTTGAGCTTGGGATAGGCCAAACGTTCCCATTTCACGGAACATTCACGTGGTGAAACGACAATGTCAGACTTCAGGACCGATTTTAGCACACTAGCTGACAACATCATGACAAGTCTTGAACTTGCAGGGGATGATTCGATCACTTTCTTCCTTTCGAGTTTCGGAATGGCTGGATGAATCCTACAGTCACCTTATATTGGATTCACATCGCGACAGGAGAGAGTGACACGAGATGTTCAAGTACGCCATCAAGAGGGTTCTCAGAGGCCATAAGCTGTTCATTGCACTCACAATCGGAGTGCTGATTGCGACCACGTTTTTCTCAAGCATGATTGTTTCCGCTGATGTCATGACCAAGGAGGCTCTCTTGAATGCTCTCGACGAGCTTGACTATGATGCTCGCATTTCAGCAAACAACATCACTTGGTCAAACCAGAACTTTACTGATCTTAAGGCGCTCATGGAGGATATGCCTGACGTTGTGAGCGCAGACGTCTACAGCAAGTACACATACAACCATAATGCAAGTAGAGGCGAATCTTTTGACATTGTGGGAGCTGATCCACAGAGTACGCTTTGGAATACTTTCGAGCATATCAATGGGTCCACGTCACTTGCTGCAAATGAAACGTGGGTAGTTGCGAGTTCTGCGAATGCCTCGCTCTTGAAAGCTGGTGAGATTATTCAGACATCCATACCAATTCAGACTACAGAGTTTCCGTACTTCTCATCTGTGGAAATTAATCTGACGATTGCTGGGTTCATCGACATTCCATCGCAAACCGTCCGGTTGCTTAATCCTGTGCAGATTATTGACTTAGGCTTCATTCAAATTGAGATAGGTGATTGGCGAACCTATGATCTCTTGATTGTAGACTGGGAATCTACAATCCAGCCCATGGTTCAGTGGTTCGACCAACAGGAGAACGTGACCCGCATGGTCATGTCCAGCGGCTTTCTAGCCAGACTGGACCGAGATGTTCTAGTAAATCCCTATGATGTAGGGGCATCGTCCGCGAACATCGCTGATACCCTAGCAAGGGTGGAGGATAGAACAGCTCATTTCAACACTCAAGTTACTAACCTCATTGGTTCTACATTGCAGATGCTGTCATTAATGTCAGGAATTCTAATTCTGGCGTTTGTGAGCTTGGCAGCACCGATTATCTTCATGAGCTGGTACTCCTCAACGATGCTGAGTGATGTAAGCTACAATCTAAGAAGACGAGAGTTTGGCCTGCTGCAGACCAAGGGATTCGGGCCGAAGGTAATCAAACGTATGTTGATGTTCGAGGGAGCCATAATTGGGTTGATTGGAGGGGTCGCTGGTTTGTTCTGTGGGACCGCTATTGCCCATTTGATTCTTGATGTGAGCATGGAAACCCCATTCGTTGCGCTGAGTGCGAATCCAATCAATACTGCTGTCATCATTGGCTTTGGTCTCTTCATTGCCTTATGGTCAGTGCGTGGACCTGCGGACCGTGCAGCAAAACTGGATCCTCTAGACAGTCTCAAGCAGTACATCTACATCGAAGAGCAGCGCGAATACAAGAATCTCTTGCCTCGGATAGCTCTATTGCTGGGCACTTACAAGATTGTAGTGTGGATCTTGGGAATCAGCATGCAGACTCTGCTAGCTACTGCCATGAGCTCTGGTTTCATTGTTCTTATTGCGATTTTGCTTTGGACCCCCATAGATGCCCTTCTCAATTTCATAGGACCAATACTGTTTCTGTATGGCCTGACGAAGATACTGTTGAGCGGCTCCCAGAAGTTTCAGGAATTTGTGGTTCGTATTGGCGGGAGATTCTTTGGGCCCTTTGGAGCGTTGGCAACTCGCAATGTCAAAAGGAATCCTGTGAGAAATGCGGCACTCGTCTTTACTGTGGCTCTCATTGTATCTTATGGTGTATTTAGCGTAGGCAGTTTGTTTGCGGAGCAGGATAGGCTTGAAAGGACCAACCTTTACTATGTGGGTTCTGATGTGAGCGCATCATTCCTTGCTGGATCGGATATGACGGAAATCCAGGAGTTTGCCCAGAATATTGAGAGCATTACAGACGTGACTACCGAATACTGGCTTACGATGACAAGCTCTCGGGGCGGGGTTGACGTCAGAGGAATAGAACCCGCTACCTGGACTGAAGCGGCCTTCTATGAACCCAGCTGGTTTTCCGGCGCAGTTCTTGAGGATGTATTTTCAAACTTCACTGGCAACAAGATCATCTTGTCAGTTTCATTAGCAAGACAGCTAGAACTTCGTGTTGGAAACTCCATAACTCTCAGGGGAACCGATTCAAGTGACCTCCACAGGATGGATATAGTGGCGTTGATTGGTTATGTGAGCCCAGTAGAGGATCTGTTGTCGGATATGGTCGGGGAGATTGCCTTTGGTGGAACGTACCCTTCGTACGTGCCTTATGATTATCTCAACGAAACCGACCTCGAAGACATATCGACTGGGCTTCTATTGATGAAGACAATTCCAGGCACAAACGGTACGCTCCTTGAAGCGGAAATTTCCGCCGCGTTCCCTGAGGTTGTTGATACGGACTCCACGACGACAAGAGTTGCGGCCGCACAAGAGAATACATTCGAAGTAGGCGGTACCCGTGCAAGGTGGGTAGGCATCCTCTTCGGTTGCGTGCTCGCTGTTGTTGGAACCTTGCTAGTAGTAGGGCTTACGTTAAAGGAAAAAGAGTATGAAACTACGCTTCTTGGCGTAAGAGGGTTCACCCGTGGACAGACCCTTAAGGTGCTCGCGGGCGAAGTGTTGGTTATGATTTTGTTCTCCCTTATGCTAGGTCTGCTCACTGGCTTCATCCAGCTATTTGGTGATATTGCCAATGTGAGCGAGAACACTCAGATATTGGTCCGGCCGCAAATTGTCCTGTCCCCGCTTGCCATCCTTAGCATGGCGGCAATTGCGATTGTTGTCTTGATCTCAGCGCTCATACCAGTGCTATTGACATCAAGATTTACGGAAGATAAGGTGGACGTTCTACGCGAATGAGGTGTAATAGATGGTAAGCTACATTCAATGTGACGACTTGATGAAAGTTTTCAAGCTCGGTAACCTAGAAGTACAGGCACTTCGGGGTCTCTCGATGAAGATCGAACAAGGTGAAATGATTGCAATAGTCGGACCTTCAGGGTCCGGCAAGACCACATTGTTGAATATCATCGGAGGTCTCGCGAGAGCAACAGCTGGAAAGACCTGGGTCGCTGGTCGAGATATCACTAATGCGAGTAATGCTGAGCTAGGCAAGCTGAGGCAAAAAGTTGTGGGTCATATCTTTCAAACACTCAACCTTATTCCAACGCTGACCGCTTACGAGAATGTGGAGCTTCCAATGCTTGCAGTCAATACACCTGCAAACGAACGGAAGAAACGAACCACGGACCTTCTCGAACGTGTTGGTCTCACTCTTCGAGCAAAGCACAAGCCCGATGAACTTAGCGGCGGTGAAAAGCAGCGCGTCGCAATTATTTCAGCACTTGCGAATGACCCGCCGATTCTCATATGTGATGAACCTACAGGCGACTTGGACACCGAAACGGGTGCCAGGATAGTACGATTCCTTCACGAGGTCAATAAGGAGATGGGCAAAACGGTGCTCGTTGTTACACACGATCCTGCGATTGCAAGGCAGACTGATAGAATCTATCGCATTATGGATGGCACAATCATATCCATGCAGAAGCCAAGCGAATCAGCAGCGGCAAGTGCCGCCTTGATGGCGCAAATGTACAAGGACCGGCTGACAGAAACCAACGTTGAGATATCAGACGTACAGCGCATGTACAAGGAACAAAGAATTGACGCAGCGAATTTCGCTGAGCGCTGGCACAATCTCCACCAAACTAAGCATTTCCTCGAGCAGGAACTGCATCGAATGGGATTCTAGCTGCTAAACAATTGCTCTGCTAATAGTCCAACTAATCACAAGACTAAACATCGTACAGCAACAAAAATAAGGTCGGATTCATTGCATTCCCTTTAGCATAAATGCCTTGGTAAGTGAGTACGAAGTACGCTTAGGGAGACCTTTCGCATGAGGAGAATACACGTCCTAGTTGGTTTTGTTGCAATCGTTCTGTTGGTTCCAATACTTGGCAGTTTGGCACCAATGGTTAATATTTCCGAAAAGGAATCTGTTCCGAACACAATAGCACCTGTTCAAGATACACAAGTTTCTGGAGCAGGTGGTGAAGATTATCTCTTAACCAATGTAGTCAAGAACCCAAGCTTCGAGGAAACCAATAGTATTGGTGCCCCTGAGGATTGGGGATATTGGAGTTCTTCCTATACATTTCAAAACATATCCTACCAAGATGAGACACATGCAGGTAGCTATTCAGCGCTCATAAGAGCAAGGGGTTATCAATCGACCAGTCGGGCATGTATTTACCAACACTTGGGCGATCACTATCCTCCATCTGCAGAATCTGAGAATTTACCGAGTGTGAATGAAGGTCTCACTTTGGATTTCTACTGGAACGCAACATCAATTCCAACTCTTGAAGGCGGAACCCGACTCTATGCATACTGCCAATTTCGTGATGGCATATCGGGACAGTACTATTACATGTACTATGCTTTCCTTCATGGCTCATGGTCTCCAGGGAACAGCTCGAACTCTTGTTACATTTTGGCAAACGGTACCGTTGGAATTTGGAACAATGGGCATTTGGAAATAACAACTGCATTCACGGAGCAATTTGGGTCACCAGCTGCGTCAACATACTTGCAATACATCTACTTCTATGCAGCCTCATCTCAATCAGAATCTGATTTTGTTGAGATGCTTATAGATGATACAAGCTTAACAAACTCTACAGCTTTTGAATTCCTTGGAAATCGGGACTTTGAAGGAACTTCTGAGTGGTCGTACAGTAATCGAGCTCCTGGATTTGTCGAAACTACTTCAGCTGTTAGTACCGACGGAGCACAGTCCATGAATCTGACTGCGGCAAACTTGCCAAAAATCACCAATAGCTATGCGGCAGCAGAGTATTGGATTGGGTACTATGAGGGCCTATTTCCAACAGATCTTGGTGAGAGTATTATCGAGTTTGATTGGATGTATACAGATGTAGAAGGTGGCGGAGGGTCTCAAGAAGCCGACTTCCATATCTGGTATGATAACAGCAGTCATTCATATCGGGCGCATTACCTCTTTGGACGGGGGAATGATTTGTCGCCTTATTCGAATTCTTCTTCTGACGTGTATTTCAAAGTACCTGGTTTTGGTTCACGGGGTGTGTGGAATCATTTCGCAATAGATTTGCATGATATGATTGATCATTTCAATCTGACAGGAGGAACATGTTACGATATGTATTGGGAGGTAACTTCTGGAACTCAAGACAATTCGACGGTCAATCTCTTCATTGATGACTTCAAGAGCATAACATATCCCAGTTATGACCCTGGTTTTGAACAAGACTGGTATTGGAGCACAAGTGATTCGATATTAGGATGGCATACAACAGGCAGCAGTTACCCCTATCAGAACATAACAACAGATTCACACTCAGGGAAATACGCTGCCAATCTCACTACGTGGGATGGGCCGGGTACAGGAATATATAGACATCAGTTCGTTCCAATTACTCCCAGCCATCATACTGACTTCTGGTGGCGCTTGGATTACGTTAATGGAGATGCGGCTGCTCTCTCATACATTCAGCTTCAATTTTACAATGTTATGCTTAACTATATAGTTGGTGCTACTCCGAGCACGTCTTATGCAAATTCAACAAATATAGTCTACTACACTGTGAACGGGTTTAACCAAACAGGAGTCTGGACCAACCTAGTTCGAAATCCTTGGAATGACTTGAACGAAGCTTTCGGCCAACGCGCATGGAATCTTACAGGCATTATATGTTATGCGGATTCAAGTTCAATGTCAAACATTTCTGTTCTATTTGATGACATACATTTTGTGATGGATACTCATGGACCAGTAATCAGTTCTGTCACAAGAGAAACCGTATCTCCAATGTATTATGATCCTGTCTTGGTTAGCGCACAAGCATCTGATCTAGATATTGATACAGTCCAGCTCCACTTCAATAATGGTTCATGGTCCACAGTTGATATGACCTACACTGGAACACAGTATGAGGCTTGGATTACGCCCGCAGCGTACGGAATCGACGTTGATTTCTACGTGTCTGCAAATGATACTGGAGGCTTGACAAGCGTAGATGACAATAGTGGAATGTACTATACCTATTCATCAGGTGATGATGTCAATCCTACCGTTGTTATCGATCATCCGTTGGAGGATCAAATTGTTGAGGGTGCATTCTCAATCGAGTTGACCGTTAATGACCCAGGCTCTGGATCCAGCGGAGTTGATTACGTAGAACTCTGGGATGGTTCTGAGCTTCTCGGAAGCAAGACCTTAATGCCTTGGACCTTTGATATTGATTCTCGGACGTTGGCAAATGGAACCCACAACGTTGGAGTCATTGTTTATGACCGGGCAGGTAACTCGGATATGGCAAATCGAACTTTCATAGTTGATAACGATGTCATTGGTCCCGTTATCTCCGAAGTCATAGTTAATCCAGAGAATCCAACCTATGGAATGGATGTACATGTATCAGTAACTGTAACAGACTATACTGCTGTTGAGAATGTCACTCTATACCTTAGTGTTGATGGTGGGGATTGGATTACTGTTGAAATGGAACAGTCCGGCGTACTGTTCACTGCAGCAATTTGGGGACGCCCCTGGGAGGTCGAAATCAATTACTACATTGTTGCATACGACACCTATGGCATTTCAACTATGACAGGAAGTCCGGCGGACCCATTTGGATACATAGTTGCAGACAATACTGCGCCAGTTCTGAGTGTTTCAGGGCCGCCAATATCTGAAGCCATCAGTGGGACTGTCCAATTCTCATTGAGTGCCTCTGACGCTGGGAGTGGAATAGGTGACTACCACATAGAGATAGATGGAGCTTCAGTTGAAACTGCTTTGGTTGCCGCTGATATTCTTGTAAACGAGATATTCACTCTAGATACTCTAACACTAGAAAATGGAAATCACACTATCGCATTCATCGTGAGTGATGGTGCTGGTAATCTCGTTATTCTTGAGATAGAATATTCTGTATACAATCCTGTTGGACTGGAAGGAATCGGTTCAGCACTTGGAGATTTCATGGCAGGGTACGGCTTCTTCGTCGGAGCCGGAACTGTCGTTGTTCTTATGATTGCTATTCGGATTCTGCTCAAAAGGCGGAGGGCAGCCTAGGATGACAGCTTGCAGAAGAATGGAGGTACTACCAATGAACAAACAGTACATTATCGCATTTGTTACTATAATGAGTCTATTGCTACCACTAGCGGCTATTACGGCTCCAGCCGCGAATCTAAAAGTAGTCGAGGATATTCAAATAGCACCCGCTGTTCAAGAGAACACGGTAGCGTCTTGCGGCGACCCCGCTCCTTTGCTTACAAATGTGATGAATAATCCAAGTTTCGAAGAGAGATATGCCTACGGAGCTCCAATGGATTACAGCTACTATGGATCATTTGGTGGCTGGGGCAACTCCACGTATCAGGATCGCCCTTATGGTGGCACATATTCAGGACAAATCACTGGATGGGGCTCAACAACTTCGGGAAGCTATGCTTATCTGAGTCAAGTATTTGGCGCTCCAAACCCATACGTAACTAATGGGATTGTTCTTGATTTCTACTACTACTTGGAAGATCCGGGTGCAATTGATCAGGGTGCATTCTTGAACTTGTATGTCGAAACTGTCAACTCGACATGGTACTGGCAGGGACTGAATTACGTGTTCTCCTACGGATCCTACATCCCCAATAATTATACCTCAGGAGTATACTATCTGATGAATGAAACCGCGAGCCAATGGAATCATTTCAGGCGCAATATAACTGAGGACTATCTTGATTACCCGGAATTTTGGACTGGTGATTCAACAAGAAGAATAAACTCAGTCTACTTCTATTCAAATGTACCAATACGTGTACCAGAATCTTCATCCTGGGTTATAGATGATGTCAGTATGGTCAATGGAACAGATTACGAATTCGTACAGAATGGTGATTTTGAGTCTAGTGGATCTTGGAGTCAGCAGCATTACTCGCCAGCTGATGTAACAACCAGTACAGATAGTACTGATGGAATATACTCTCTCAACATGAGTTGTACTGCCTTGGCTGAGAACTCAAACGGTTACGCCAGTCTTTACGAAAGGAAGGGATATCCATGGGAGAGCTACTATCCATTCATGCCTGGATCAATGGCCATTGAGTTCGATTGGAAGTATTCAGATACATGGAACAGTGGTGGCGCCAATGCATACTTCCGTTTACGCTTTAGAAACGAATCCGGGTATTATAACTGGTATCATTATCTTGGGTATGATTCGGATTATTCAGCTTTCAGTAACACATCAAACAACGTGTATACTTTTCCAGATGCTTATGGCTCAAGAAACACTTGGGAACATACTTACATCGATGTGTCGGCAGCTGTTGCTGAAATTGGATGGATGAATCTGACTGTATATAGTTTTAGATTTACAATGGCTGTTGGTCTTCGAGCGAATTCATCGGTTCAACTACTAATTGATGACTTTCAAGTTCGAACCTACGCAACAGGTGATCCCGGTTTCGAGATCGATTTGTGGGATTCATACTCGCCACCTATGGGCACATGGGCGATATGGTCAGGGGTTCCGTCATACATTTCTCGATCAACAGATTCTCATTCGGGAATGTATGCATGTAACTTGACAGTGGCGAATGGCGTAAGCGCTGGCGTATTTAGAGGGGATTTTGAAACCACTATTGATCCATCAATGTATACGAATTTCTGGTGGAGAACGGATACTCTCTCTTCTGGATCATCGTCTTTTGCATACGCAAGATTTCGGCTGCAGTTCAATTCAAGCTATGAGATATACTACTACCTGGCAAGGACCCAGTCCTACAGTCCAAGTAATAGTTCCAACAATGTGCATATCTTCCTTGATGCCATAAATACAACTGGTGTCTGGGTTAATACATATCGAAACCTGACAGCTGATCTTGAGGAATCTTTTGGTGCTGGAGAGTATTCCCTGAATCGATTTGTCATTGAGGTAAATGCTGAATCTGGTGAATCTTTGTCAGTTCTCTTTGACGACCTTGGACTTGGGGATGCATCACCTCCGGAAATCGCCTTCATATCTCATTCTCCTGTAGATCCAATGTATTACGAAACGGTCGATGTTAGCACGACGGTAACTGATGCATTAGCAGGAGTCATGTGCGTTGAAGTGTACTATCGACAAGATGGAGGTATCTGGAATGAAGCCACTGCTGCAAATGTCGGAGATATCTATACAGCAACACTTCCGATTTCGAGCTACGGGACAATTGTTGAGTATTATCTGAATGCTACAGATTGGACTGGCACATTTGCAATCGATGACAATCTAGGACAATTCTATACCTATACTGTTGATGATGATATAGATCCTATGGTTAGTCTTTCAGGTGCAGTGAATGGACAGATTGTGACTGGCAATGTCAATTTATCAGCGGTAGCTAGTGATATTGGAAGTGGAATTGACTATGTCGATTTCCAAGTTGATGGTACAAGTTTAGGTCAGGACGATACCGCACCATATGAGTTTACGTGGAACACGCGTACAGTTGTGAATGGCACTAGAATTGTCACAGCCCTTGCCTATGACAATAAGGGAAATTCAGTTGCTGACTCGTTTTCCGTCGATGTCCAAAATGATGTGGCTCCACCAGAGTTGACCTACTCCTTGGTCACTCCTTCAGAACCACAATACGGGCAACCAGTAACAATCTCAGTTGGTGTTACAGATGTAAGTGGCATAACCAATGTTACTCTTCACTACAGCATCAATGGCGCCTCATGGAACACTGGATTGATGGATTCTTCAGGAGCTTTGTATTCAGCAGAGATAGCTGGTCAACCTTGGAACACGTTAGTTGAATACTATATTGAAGCCTATGATGTCTTTAACTCCTCACAGACACTGGGATCCGCGGAGTTTCCATTAAGTTTTGTAGTCACAGATTTAATTGCTCCAGAGTTAGGAGTGAGTGGGCCATCGACATTTGATGCTGTAAGAGATACAGTGCATTTCCAGGTTTCAGCTACAGATACTGGAAGTGGCATGAATTCTATTGAGTTCAGAGTTGATGGCACGCTTGTCACAACAACTGGTGGAAACGTCATTTCTTGGAACACTCTAGAATTCGAAAACGGCAACTACACACTCGAATTTACAGCAATTGATGAAGCTGGGAACTCCGCTACATTCGAGCTGGAATATATGGTTCACAATCCAGTTGGTTTGGAAGGAATAAGTGAGGAAATAGGCTCGTTAATGTCTGAATATGGTTTCTTCGTGGGTGCAGCAACAGTTGTTCTTCTCTATGTTGCAGTCAAAGTGCTCCTTAGGCGTCGAGCTGGTTCAAAATGAATTGAATTCGAAGTAGGGGTCCAAATCCCCTTCTTCTCTTTTCTTTTAACCCTCTTCGCTCTCTGCCATATATGGCTCACGATCAGTTGAAGCCACCGTTATCTTTCAAAACCCTCTACTTGCTATCTTCAATGATTCTGAGAATCTCTGCTTCAACGGTCTGCTCAACCTTGGGCCTCGTCTTAATTCTGCCCACTTCTACTCCAGCGTCATTGAAAATAATGATAGTCGGGCTGCTTGTTACACTTAGCGTTTCAACCTCTCTTGGACTAGGAGGAATCGCCCAGTTCATTCCCGGGTTCCTTTTCTTATCTTCCCAAGATGGCTTTGTCATTCCCCCAAGAGCACGAACCTTCAGTCCTATCTTATCTTCTAGACGAGCTAGCACAGGTATGGCTTTGCGCGAGTCACCACACCAGTTTGCGAACAGGGCCACAATCTCGTGGTCGTTGGTATATGTCCTTAGTTTCTCAATAATGTCCATGTCAAGCTCATAGCTATCCCGCTGTCTAACGAAGCCGCCGCGATGACCTGCCGGCATGCTGTCAATGTATTGATTTGCAGTCGGGGCGTCTATTGTCACATCATTGAGTGTTGGCATTGGTTTCACTCCAATTGCTTGCATTCTCTACGGTCCTCCTCAAGAATCTGGACGTAGTTCCCTCTCAATCCTCACAGACAATGTCACTTCCCTTCTCGGCTTTCACTGACTGCAACGGGGCAGTCCGAATAATGCGCATGATCTCCTTCAGGTCTTGACTATGGCGCTCTTCAGTATCCTTGAGGTGCAATAGAAGCAGCTCCGCAATTGGGTCTTGGATTTCGGCTAGAGCCTCCCCATAAAGGTCAGCCATCATATCTTCTTCTTGAACAAGACTGTCAATCATCCGTTCTAGTTTGACTCTGTCTACGTAGCGCTGTATCTTAGCGGACCACGTATCGCATGGAGCAGTTGTTAGCATCTCTATCATGCCTTCCAAGAATTTCACGTGTTTCCAAGTATCAAGGCGAAGCTCCATGCAGACAAGGCGTACTGCAGTTTCCCTGAAGCTCTCCTCTGCCTTGATGAGCGTGTTGAGCGTGCGCTTCTCTATCTCAATCTGTCTATTTAGTATTGCTAGGAGTTTGTCGTTGCTTGTCATATTAATCACTCCAAAAGGAATTGCATTATTAACTATAGTGAAGCAACCTGCTTTTAAGGCTATCTTTTGGGGTCGAGATTAGACTAATCGGGATGAATGAGTCCGCGGCAATCCGGATGATCGAATAATCGGTCCTTCTCGTACTCATTGCCCAAGAACTGATTTATCATGAGTGCTGCGTAATTTCCAGTTCCTGTTGCCATTGCCACTTGCTGTGTTATTGGGCGA
>JAUWOA010000021.1 GCA_030612365.1 Candidatus Thorarchaeota archaeon | reverse complement strand
GCTCGTCCCAAGCTCATAGTCTTCTCGACCTCCAAGTCCTTATCATTCAGCTGACTGCGGTCAATCATTGGGCGTTTACGAATCCTAGTGTACAGGAAGAGAACGAAAACAACTGCAGCTCCTGCGAATACATTGGTCAGTCGCGTCATGTTCACTGCTTCGAGATTGCATACTATTGCAACAAAGCCTGCCGTTAGACCAGATGTCACTGCTAGTAACAGTGCTTCACGATTCTTCAGCATCTGTCGACCTCCCGCAATCCAGAGCATCGATATGGCGATTCCAGTTGATATGACTGGCATGAACATAGCAAAAACAGAGCCTGACTGCGCGAGAGTAATGTTGAGTCCTGAAGCATCATTAAATGCTTTCTGAAACACCTGTGCAGGAACGGCCAACAGAGCGAATGTCGTGAGTGGATCGTAGCCAATAGAAGGTAGTGCTACCGCGACAAGAGGTGAAAACCCCAGGGCTAGCATCACAGGTGGTAACATTGTGACGGGGGTAGCGCCGATTCCAACCAAGAACAGACCAAGACCAAGGCTGATGAATAGGATTTGCATAGGCCGGTTGCCTCCACCAAGGGTCTTGAAGAAAACCGTAATCCTTTGGAGCGCGCCAACTTCTTGCATGTACGTCATCATGAGTATCGAAGTCGCCACCATCAGAGAAATTGGAAACGACTTCACCATTCCTGCAAGGCTGGCCACTAGTGCGACTCCTACGTCTGTCTGAAATCCGAAAATGGCAATCACCAATGTTACAAGCCAAACAATCACGCCGGTAACATCCGCTGCCTTATGCAGAAAAACCAGCAATACAAAAGCGAGGATTATGGGGAACACTATCAGAATTACGCCGATGAGGGGATCCATTCTACTTAGCCATCCTCTCTAAATAGTTATTCTCATAATACCAATCAATGGCTCTTTTGAGACCTTCACGCATAGTAACCTGTGGCGCCCAACTGAGGAGTTTCTTGGCCTTCTCGTTGGAGTACCACCGTTCCTCATCCATACTCTGAACTGTCTGCATATGCCACAGAAATGTAGTCCGCTTCCGATTCTTGATTGGACTCAAGAGGCCAATGCCAGCCTTCGCAAGAACGGTGGGGATTTTCAACTTGGGGGGATCCACACCAAGAACTTCTCCTACATAAGCGAAAAATTCATTGTATGTAAGGGGTTCGTCAGGACATAGGATAATCGTATTGTCAAGTGCTAACTTCGATGATAGTGCAGCCAAGAAACCATTGGCGATATCATCCACATGTGTGTACATGATGCGCTTCTCGCCGTCGCCTGGAAGAACAGGCAACTCACGCTTATTCACAGCTTCAATGGCCTCAAACGCTGTGTAGAGATCACCCTCGCCCATTACTCCAGTTGGCCGCAAGATTATATGATGCAGGCCGGTGTCCTTCGTAATATCCCGAATTGCCTCCTCGGCCATAATCTTGCTCTTTGAGTAGTCAAACTGTGGGTTAAGCTCAGTATCCTCATCACCCGGAGGGAACCTAACAGGCCCTATTGTTTCAGTAGTGGAACAGTAGATGAATCGCTCAACTGTAGTCCCAACACAAGCATTCATCAGATTCTTTGTCCCTTCGACGTTCACCTTGTACAACAAGTCAACATCCTTGGGGTAAAAGTCGAAATAGGCCGCAAAATGAACTACCGCCTCACAGCTCTGCACAACTTTGCTCAATAGCTGTTTGTCGAAGAGGTTTCCTTCTACGAAGGTCACACTCTCTGGCAGCCCAGCGGTATTGCTGGTTTCTCTCACGAACGCAACGACATCGAATCCGTTCTCGATCAGACGCGCCACGAATTTGCGACCGATGAACCCGGTTGCTCCCGTCACTAAGACTCTCATGTCGGCCACCTTTCACGGGCTTGTTTTCCCCCTCATTTAATTGTTCCTTATTATCGTGCGTAACCGCCCTACCAGTGAATAGGCTGTCAGATTAGCGAGTCCAGAGCTAGTAGGGTTTCGCCTGAAGGACCTTGAATGTGGTAGTCAACACTTCGAGTCAAGCGTGATGCTTCCACGTTGAACTCGATTAGAGTTCCACCATTTTGCTTGACCATAATCGGAAACATCGCAGCAGGTTGCACTATTCCAGAGGTCCCAATTACTAAACATACAGTGGCTTTTTCCAGCTCAGCATATACGCGTGCCATCACTTCTGAATCAAGGCTCTCTCCAAACCATACAACATCGGGACGAAGCATTGAGCTACACTCCGGGCATTTCGGTATCCCCTTAGCAGGAACACTCAGTCTGCCATGGTAGTCACATGATATGCACTTCGAAGCCCATAAGTTTCCGTGAACCTCAAGGACATTGCTAGATCCAGCACGTCGGTGTAGGCCGTCAACGTTTTGAGTAATTAGTGATTTGAGAAGCCCAGTCCCCTCCCACTTGGCTAGCGTCAGGTGTCCGGGGTTCGGTTCGCACTCGGCAATTAGCCCCTGCCTCCAAGTGTACCATTCCCAAACCAATTCGGGGTTATTTGTAAACGCAGTGGGGGTGGCCAGTTCCATGACATCGTAGTTCTTCCAGAGACCGTCTTCACCTCTGAAAGTTGGAACATTGGATTCCTTGGATACACCTGCACCTGTCAGTGCTATCAGGTACTTGGCATTTGCAACTAATTCTGCTGCTTCTTGTAGATCCCCTTCTGACATGTTGGACACAATAGTCAGCAAGACGTAGATGCCTCATAAGGATGGCCCCTACTTTCATGCTAATCGGTTCTACAGTTCCAAATTGTAACATCAGATGTTCAACCTGAAGTGAAATGCTACCTCCAGCATGCTTATTAGCGCATGCTCTTCACAATAGTGAATAAGGAATGTAGAAATAACGATTGTTTTCTCGAGGCCACGAAAATGTCAAGCACAAAAGAGAAGAGCAAGAAACGCGGAAAGCGCAGGACTTGGTTGATGCCCCAAGAAGTAGTGGTCTGGTACGTTCTTCCAGCTATCAGAAGAGAGCTAACTCGTGCGATGATAAAAAAGCAAAAGCCTCAGAAGCAGATTGCCAAGATGCTTGGTGTCACAGAGCCAGCGATTACTCAGTATAAATTGAAGAAGTCTAAGCGATCCCGAGGTGACCAGGTTAACATTCCAAATAAGGTTCTCGTGGAAATCGACAAGGCTGCTGACGTGATTATCGAAGCCTATGAACAGAATGGCGATAAAGAAGTCTATGAGATTATGACTCGAGAGGTAAACCATCTCATTGAAATCTTGAGGGATGCTGGAGTTATTTGCGATGCACACCGTGAGCACTGTGAGGGTGTTCACGAGGATTGCAAGGCCTGCAAGTAAGACAGCTGTTCTGCGACGAATGGCCTGCACAGGGCTATTGATTGGAATCTTCCGTGATAAGCGATTATGAAAAGCCTAGCAATGAGCCAGACTAATCATACGTCTTTTCAACAACAACAGCCGTTCCGTAAGTTGAAAATAATGTACCACTAAAGACACTACTTGTTTCGAAGTCAGCGGCGATTACGGCGTTTGCGCCCATCGCACGCGCATTCTCTACGAGCCGTTGCATTGATTCCTTTCGAGCCTTTTCGCACTCGGAAGTATAGGCGGACACCTCACCTCCAACTATGCTTTGCAAGCTTGCAGACAATTGTCCCCCAAATCCTCTTGTCCGCACTGTCAGCCCATGAACAACGCCCAATACTTTAACAACTCGATGACCGGGAAACACAGGTGTTGTAACCACCAAAAAGTGTTCGTTCATAGCATGCAAATCTCGCGGACGTGCATAAGGTTTGCGACCCCAATAGAAACAGAACCATGGTCAGGAAATGGCTACGGTAATTCCCGGATTTTTCCCAGAAAGGCTTTATTCACATTAATCTACGTTCTAGTGTTCGACTAGCCCGGTGAAACTAATGGATGGAGAAATCAAGGTCACACGGAAGGGCCCCGTAGCCACACTAACGATATCCCGGTCAGATAAACTCAACTCTGTCACACGAGAGATGCTGATCGCTTTCGACGACAGAGTCAACCAGTTGACAAACGATCCAGAGATTATGGTTGTCATCTTCACCGGTGAGGGAGAGAAGGCATTTTCAGCTGGCTTCGACTTGAAAACTATGACCAATTTGAAGGGCGATGAGCGAACGAGCTTTTTCAAACTTCTTGAGAGCACAATCCGATGCATCAAAGAGAATAGGAATTGCATAACTGTGGCCGCAATCAACGGCTATGCATTAGGATTTGGGGCAATGATTGCTTCCGCTTGTGACTTTAGGTTCTTCTCTGAAAAGGCTGCATTTCGACTGCCAGAAGTGCAACTTGCGATATTTCCCGGGGCTGGAGCTACAGCCAACCTAATGGATCTGGTAGGTCCTGCGAGAACAAAGGATATCCTTGTAACTGGAAGGCTGGTTTCAGCGGAGGAAGCACTGCAAATCGGACTTGCTAGCAGAGTAGTACCTCATAGCGAGCTTATGTCTAGGGTTGAGGAGTTCGTGCAAGACATCATCAAGCAGGATAGGAGAATTGTCATGAGGACCGTAAATCTTGTTGACATGATGACAGGCCAAGATCATGCTGAGGCAGCAGACCTTGAAACCATGTACACGGATGAATGGCTGAGAGAACTCGAAAAGAATGATTGAAGACCCAATGTGTTCATTGTTCATTTAGCCATTTTCTAGTACTCCAAACAGCTCTCTTTTTTAGGAATTGAGTCTCAGATAGGACCTCTATTCATACATAGGTGATTACAATGGCTCGCAGTGCTGTAGTAGCGATCGGTGGAAATTCGCTGATAAAAGATAAGAAACACAGGACAGTTCCTGATCAGTATGCTGCAACGGTTGAAACCTGCAAGCATATCGCAGACATGATCCAAGATGGTTGGAATGTCGTCATCACATCAGGAAACGGACCCCAAGTAGGATTCATTCTCCGACGTTCAGAACTTGCGGCGCATGAACTTCACGAAGTGCCTCTGGACTCTTGTGGTGCAGATACTCAAGGAGCCATTGGATACATGATACAGAAGGCGCTCTACAACGAGTTTCAGAAGAGGAACATGGACAGACACGCAGCCAGCTTGGTAACGCAGGTGCGCGTCGATCCCGAAGACCCCGCTTTCAAAAATCCGGCAAAGCCAGTTGGTTCCTTCATGGAAGAGAAGATGGCAAAGAAACGAGAGAAGGATGAGAACTGGAGCATCATGGAGGACTCAGGAAGAGGATGGAGAAGAGTAGTTCCTTCGCCAATTCCAATAGAGATCATTGAGCTTCCAGCTATCCATGCGTTGCTTAATGACGATGTTGTTGTTTATGCCGTTGGGGGAGGTGGAATTCCGGTCATACAAAACGAAGATGGCGATCTTGAAGGTGTCGCTGCGGTCATTGACAAGGACCGAGCATCTAGTCTTCTTGCTACGGGCCTAAGGGCCGATGTCCTCATTATTTCTACGTCCGTAGAAAAGGCCTATCTCAATTTCGGAAAGGATAACGAAGCGCCAATCGACAAGATGGACCACATCCAAGCTCAAAATTACATCGAAGAGGGACATTTCGCTCCTGGCAGCATGCTCCCAAAAGTAGAATCGTGCATTGATTTCATCAAGAATGGTGGTGAACTGGCCATTATCACGGACCCACGCAACATCACAAGAGCGTTGAAAGGAGAAACGGGCACTCACATTGTGCGAGGCCATAGCGTCCCACCGCCCCCAGAACGCCGCTAGCACTTGACCGTCAGATTAATGGGGGAAGGCCATGTCGCCTAACCTGATACAAATGACAAAAGAGGTCGTTTCAACAAAGAAGGCACCGAAAGCTGTTGGCCCCTATTCACAGGCCATCAAAGCGAATGGGTTCCTTTTCTGCTCAGGACAGATTCCAATGGTCCCTGAAACAGGAGAGGTTCTCACAGGCTCTATAACGGAGCAAACTCATCAAGTGCTGAGCAACCTGAAAGCAGTAATCGAGGAGGCAGGGTCATCTCTCGATAATGTAGTGAAAGTTACCGTATTCCTTCGCGATATGAATGACTTTGCTGAGATGAATACGGAATACGCCAAGTGGTTCTCAGGAATCCCTCCCGCTAGAGCCGCTGTTCAGGTGGCAAGATTGCCAAAGGATGTTGCAATTGAAGCAGAAGCGATTGTGCTTCTCTAGGTCGCGTTTCCAAGTCTGCATACAGCGGTGCTGCATCGGCTATTTTAAGATGAAATCTTCACTTTGAGTCCTGCACAGCCTTCAGCTTCATCAAGGCTGCTGATTCCATGGCATGCACTTGGACAAGCATCTCTCTGATGGGCTCAATGATTTTCTGAAAAGCTGGAACTGCCTCTTTCGCCGCTTGATCCAACAAAGGTGGAATACGCTCGGCTCGTCTGCTGACTGAAGCTGTCGCCTTTGACCCCTTCTCTTCGAAATCTACGTTATTCTGCCAGTGGATCTTTCTGATCTCTGCCAGAGATGGAAAATCATCAGGCAGACACGCCTCTGCTATCTTTGTCCATAAATCAGAGATTCCAGCAAACTCTGCAGATGCCTGAGCAAGTTTCTCATCTTCCATGAGCTCGCTCGCCTCTCTGAGAAAGGTCGAATATATTCTCCTGAATATCGCTCCTCCTGACCCTCCAGTTTCTATGAATATGTAGTGCATCGCCATAGCGCTAATCAATTGCTTCGGGTTCGGTATAATCTTAGGATACTTCGGTAGCATGTCTCTCCACTTGAGAATACCGCGTAGTCCCAAGTTGCGTATCGGCGCATTGAACATGAAGTCAGCATTATCACGAATCGCTTTTGGAATTACTGAGGAAAGATCCGGTGGGTGCTCTGGCATCTGAAAACGTATCATCTGGTTGCGGGCTGGGAAAGGATGAAACTTTGACGCGCGAGCCTTCTGAAGCTGTATCAGGGGGATAGTTAACGTATCTGCAAATCGGTCAGACAGATACGCAAGGTCCTCTGCTTCATCAATGCCATACACAAGAAACGTGTGCTGCCCGAAGTGGTCATCTTCCCCTGCAGCCATATGCGGGAGATAGGCAATGTCTGCACACACAAGAGCAGGTTGTCCTTGGTGCAATGTCTGCTTCAGGTGCCCATGTGCATTCCTAACACTGCTCGACTTCAACGCTTCATAATCACCACCTAGAACCCGGATTATGCGACCAATGAGCCCGGGCCAGGGACCACTGTTCATGCCTCCAACAATTGGCGCAGGCATGCCCTTCTGGTGCCAATAAACGAAGCCTAGCCCGGACCCCACACCGACCAACATCTCCTCAGTGATATCAAGATCATAGTGATGGAGAATTTTCCACAGTGCACTTGTCTGGCAGTTCTTGCCACCAGGAATGTGCCTGAAGTCAAGTATTATCCGTTCCTCACCAATCCCAGCAGGAACAAACTCATCTTTCTTGGATTCGCCACTCATTTCCTTCGACCGTCCCCTCTCTTCTTTTCCTTAAACTGAAACATGTCTTCGCGCCGCTCTATGTGATCTATCAGCTCCCCGAGCCATTCCCGTTCACATTGTACTCTTACGTAAGGTCGCTTGAAGAGCGCAAGGATGATTCCGAGGGGAGCGTTATCAGGTACGTCACTTGCTTTCATATCACCAACCATCCTGTCGGGTGCAGATTCTCGTATGAATTTCAAATTCTCAATCGCCTTAACATGCGCACCCAAGAAGCTGAGCCTTGAATCCAATTCATTCATGTAAGATCGCAGAGCATCTAGTGCCTCCTCCTTCGTCAAGAGAAAGATAGCAGACATGCCGAGATCGAACAGACTCTTGGGTGCAGGTGGCTTGCTTAGACATCGGATGATCTGGCCCCTAAGATGTCGCTTGCCCTTGCTGGTCAGAGTATAGGTCTTCTTTGAAGGGCGCAGGGCTTTTTTCGCCTTCTTACCTCTTATCAGATCTCTCTTTTCCAACTCGTTGAGAGCCTTGTAGACTGATGATAACTTGATGTCAACCCAATCTCGGTAGTTCCGCTCCTCAAGAATCTTGTTTATCTCGTAACCGTATTCAGCTCCCCCACCGATGATTGTTAGCACAGCAAGATATGTCGTCGGAAGGAACCCCTCTTGGTCATAATCATGTAAGGTTGGTTTTGTCATCAAGCTTGCAGCTCCGCGATATATTCTACTAGTGTAATATACTGTATTCTACTGATGGAATAGCATAAAAATCCTTCGCAGTACAATCCCCACAAATCGTATCCTCAGCGACCACGATACCTCCTACAGAACATCATCATCAAATTCCACAGCGAATAATCAGAAAGATATTTATCACCCCTCGACTGGCACAACCGTACATATCGGCAGGTGTTGCACAATGGTCACAATTGGTAGTCAAGGGAAACTCATAGCAGTCCTTGTCGGTGTCATGGTTCTTGCAGGGGCTTCAATAGGAGCGATTATGCTTCTGCAGCAGCCTTCCGTTGACCCATCAATTAATGTAGTCAAAAAGGATAGCACGCAACAAACAATCGCGTTCTCCCAAATGCTAACCATGGATTCAGTTGAGGCCTATGGGGCCTACGAGAACTCCTACGGCAATCCTCGCGGCAATGGAACCTACAGGGGAGTCAAGGTTTCAGATCTCGTAGACCTTGCTGGGGGTATGAAGAGTATAGACCTGATTGTTGTCAATGCTTCGGATGGTTACAGTGTCACGTTCCCGTACTCCAAGGTATACCCGTCTTTGAGCACTCAAGATCTCCAAGGAGATATGATACTGGCGTACTCGTACAACGGGACCATGACGCCTGTATGGGAGTTGGGATTCAGAATCATCTTTCTCACAGAAGACGAGTACTATTCAAACGCGGATGCCGAAGCTACAACCCCAGAGGAATACTTCCCAGGCGCAGCAGGACCACAGTGTGTGTCTAACGTTGTTACGATTCAAATAATTGAGAGAGAGCCGGATGAGTTCGCGCTGACTATTGAAGCTGGGGGAACAACAGCAGGCTATACTATGACTGAGATTCTTGCACTCTCGTCAATCACTGGAGAGGGAGGATACAAGAATCGATATGGCATTCTGACAGGACCTAACAACTACACGGGTGTGGCGATTTTCAACCTGCTGAGATGGGTCAGCGACCTACCGGAATCCTATGAGATCAGCGTGCGGGCTAGTGATGGCTATGTTCGGGTTATTAACCAAAGTGTAGTGGAAGGAACTCTGGTTGGATACAACTCCACATCGGGCAACTCTGTCGGTCAAATCAACTGCACAATGATTCTGGCCTATGAGATTGACGGGGAATATCTAGGAGAAGATGGTCCGCTTAGGATTGCATTCCTAAATGTGAACGAATGCCTCACGACAAGCACGCTCTGGATCAGGTCCGTTGTCAAGATAACAGTGAATGCGTTGTAGAACTGGAATTGCTACAAGAGCAATGTTTTTCTTTGGAATGCTAAGCGCAGAACACAGACACAATCTATTCGGGGGAAAACCGTTGAGTAAACCAATTCAAGAATGTCAAGGCTCAGGCAGCATTCTTAATCAGGCGGCTGATTTCATCGAGAATGCCCAGTATCAGCAGGCTATTGTCACCCTTGAACGAGGACTCACGATTGACCCCAATAACAAACCCATGTGGGAAGGCGTCTTTGCCTGCAATCTTGAGTTGAAGAGGCCAAACAAGGCGATTGAAGCCCTAGACCACATCATTCGTATCGAGCCCAACTCGCAGATTGCATGGGGTGAGAAGGGGTTCCTACATCTACTCCTCAATGAAAGCAGTGAGGGCATGGAAGCCTTGCACAGAAGCCTTAGTCTCAAGCCTAGAAACGGTCGTGACTGGCATTTACTGGCTGCGGCTTTCATGACTAATGAGCAATGGGAAGACGCGCTAGATGCGCTTGGCAAGGCGCTTTCATTGGAACCTAACTCAGCAATAGGCTGGCACAATTGCGCAATCTGCTATTTCATCCTTGAAAATTTCGAGGCCGCACTCGTCGCAGCAGATTACGCTCTTGCATTGGATCCAACACTTGAAGACGATACATTGGATTGGATAGACATCGTGCGTCAGGCCATGCTGGGACTAGACGATGATTCCGACATCGAATCTGATGCCGGGTAATGTGTTGCCAAAGCATCATTCTGGAACTGGATTATCCAATTAAACAAGAGAATACGAGCTTTACGTGTTCTCAGTACGAGCCGCCCCGTTGAGTGCGGCTACACTCTCAATCTCATTCTGGATTGACCTGGTTTCTTCTTTCAGTCCATGATGTTTTGCAGACTCCAATGCTTCCTCAAGGGCAGTGGTCAGTCGCTCTAACTCCTTCTGACGCTTAGCGTGATCGGATATGGCAAGCATGGCATTACGTTTCTTCGGTATAATTCTAAGTAGACCATGAATAGCCGCCAGAGCGTCTTCCCTGCTGGATAGGACTGCGTCCTGCTCATCGTCTGAGGCTGATATGATGCGACCTATTTGCTCATGGAGTTGTTTGTGCTTGTCGAGAGCAGCCTTGAGAATCTCTTGAACTTCACTATCCGACTCTGCGTTGGCTAGTTCCTTTTCGAGCTGCTTGATGGTTCGTTCAAGGAAGCCCTTTCTCTCGGACAGACTAGTTCTTCGCTGCTCCATCCAGCGCCACTCATTCTCCATGCCGTGAATAAGAGCAACCGCTTGATTCACCTTGCGCTGATAGTTCACGAGCTTCTCTTTGGCAGCTTCAAGGTCGGATTGCAGATTATCAGTAAGGTAGATTAGTTGATAGCTTAGCATGTCGTCAGCATTATCCTCTGAGAGCGTACGTGACTCTAGAATGGCTAACTCGGCATTACTCCAGAGTGAGTCAATCTCCGCTTCATCCCTCAAGGTTTGGCCTATGAGCTCAAGCTCATCTGATATCTGTTCAATCTCCTTATTGATGGATTGAATCGTTTCGATCTTAGACCGAAGCGATGCTTTGCTTCGTCTGCCGCTGATTTCTCGTGTCAGCTTCTCACGTTCCTTAGGAACAGCTTGAAGAGCGTGAACATTGTCGATTAGAAGATATAGCGCATTGTCATACTCCTCCATGGCCTTGGAGAAGTGTCGCTCCTGCAGAAGATTGTCGCCTTGGCGTTGATGATTCAACACGGACTCCAACACATCGTAAGGCGACGTCTTGAGTAAGTCGTCATCTTGAATTCGATTATCGGTATTGCATAAATCCAGTGCTTGCCCTTCAAGAGAGATGCCCATGACCGCCAATCCTTCTGAGGTTGCGATATATATCAGGTCATGGTCAACTACAACCCGTCCGTATTTGATTCCATTCTTCCTGATCTGACCCAATTGAATATCTTTCTTCAGATCCCAAATGGTTAGGAAGCCAGCAGTTGAAGATGTAACGAGATAAAGATCATTAGCCCACATTGAAATCAAGGGCTCATCAGTCTGCGATTCCAGCGTCCGAACATGGCTCCATCCAACACGATCCCAGAGCTTCACATCACCGGAGGCTAGACCTACCATGACAAACTGGGAGTTGCCTGTTACAGCAGTACCGCGGTCTGACTTGTCAAGCACGGCGAGCTCAGTTGGCGCTGTATCAAGATCAGGGGTCCAGACCACTGGAGCTTCCTTTTTGGTCCCTGAGCATATTACGCTGCCATTGGACCAGAGCATTGTTATTTCCGATTTGTGAAGTGGCCAGCTAGAAGTTTCGTTAGTATCCCTCTTAATTGACAATAGACGTCCTTCACGGGTGCCAATGTAAAAACAGTCACCATGAAGATCAGAGGTTAGCGCATGATAGCTGAGCTCGAACCAGCCTATCATACCCCAAGTTCCTTTTCGCCACATATACACTCGTCGTTCACAGGTGGCGTATACATGATCTTTGTCAACGTGTACAGCTAGTGGCTCAGAATTGGTTTCACCTAGTTCTGCAACAAGCTGCCAATCACCCTTAGACCACACTCGCACGTACTTGTCCTTGCATGCAGCGTAGAGAAACCGGTCATCATAACTGATGTCAACTGCGTCTACCTCGAGTACAGTCACTTCCTCGTGAGTTACCGAAGATGATGCTGGCGCAGAATTGTCCTGTTGATCGGACATTTTATTGGCCTCTCTCGTATATGAGTTGAATTCTAGTTCTCGTGGCATGACTTAAGGCAGTTTCTAGCTTGGCCGCTAGTGCCGAAGGGATTTCGAGAAGATTATAGACACGATTAGTGTATATACAAGCTAGGGGCAATTGGCCTAGGCGCAGAACAGTTTTAAAACGACAAACCGATTTGAAGCTACGCTACATCTGGAGGAAGGCTCATGGATAGTCACGTATGGCGGCGCGAACTTGATAGACTCTCTGAAATGAAAGGAATGCTAGCAACAATCAACCCATCCACAGAACAACAGACCAATCGACAGGTGAGTCAGTTATATGATGTGTATGCGAAGCTTACAGGCTTAGACAAGGACCTTAATGATACTTCAGGGTTGAGCGTCCTGAAAAAGAGGAAGATTGCTGGTCAAATTGAAAAGGTGTCTAAGAACATCAAGGAAGACTTCATGAGAGTGGTCAGAGACTTCGCAGAGACCTTTCGAAAGGAGCAGAGAGACTTTGCTGCAATGCTGCCACGCATTCAGTATTTCAAACCAGCCAAAACAAAGACGCTATCATCATTGAGTTTTCCGTCAATAGGTGCAGGAGACATAGATGACTTTGAAACGCTGTATAAATACGGGAAGATGTTCTCACAGCATTATTCGGCGCTTCATCAGGATTTTGTCCGAGAAGTCAAGGGAAAGCTTGACGAGAACAAGAGAACCCTCGAGACCTATGAGAGACACATTTCCATTGACAGAGGAGAGGTACCCACAACCGCTTCCATCGACGAAGTTGCCAACTTACCCATGACTGACCTGATTCCCATAATGGAGAAACTGAAGTCGGATGAAACCTATCTTGATGGACGTAAGGATGAAGTCAGCAAGATGCTGAGTGTTTCACTTATCACAGAAGTCGAGTCACTGCAGACCTCAGTTGAAACCTCCTCACGTCTTGGATTAGACCTCCCGATGGATTTCACAAAGCAGCTTCGGGTGATTGCTAGGGACTCATCCAAAGCAAACAATTTGACCGCACTAATCAGCCTTGAGAATCAACTTGATGCTGCCAGATTGAAGATGTCGAATATGCTTCGGGATAGAATCATAAACATGAAGCATGAGGTCACCGCCAAGATTGTTGAAGGAGGGATTCCTACTACTTCAGATGTCATTCCTCTACCCCCTGATATCGTCCCTGAAGCTGATAATATCGCGAGCCTTCTCTCCGCTTATCAAAAAATGGTGGAATGGACCGGACAAGTCAAGCTATCTCTTAAGGACAGAGTTGTTGACGCCCTCAACGACGTAGAGAAAGCAACGGATTTCCCCGATGATGCTGGCATCAAGGACATCATCTCGGTTCGCAAGTTTGTTGCTGACTCCAAGAAAGAGTTGAAGCACGCCAAGATTGACGGCATGATAAAGATTCACCTCAAAACTAAATTAATGGTGGACGAATATAACAAGAACATCACAGAACAGATCCGGTCGTATATCACCAGGTTTAACGAACTGGCAACATCAGCAGACAAGGTCCTAGACTACGCGCAGCTAAGCAAGAAGGCTCCAAAGGTCGAGGAACTAGAAGGTGGAACCGTATTTCTCCTTGAATCCTTGGCGAACCTTAGAAAGGCTGTCGAGAGTGGAGTAGGCACATTCCGAGAGGCTGCAGGTCAGGAGATAGATGCGATAATATCAGACTTGCAGACAATCAAGCCTGCATACGCAGAAATTTTCATGCCCATTATCAGCGAGCTTGACGAAGCCAAGAATCGCATGGCTGTGATGGAGGAATTCGGCGAGATTAGGTCTGAGATGCGAAGCACAAAAGAGGCGATTCTAGCCAAGGCAAAGGATGCCTTGGAGAACCTCCGTTATCGTCTAGGAGTAAAGATAAGACTTGCGGCCGCCAAGCTTATGGGCGCAGGAGTGGAAATTCCAAAGGAAGCACAAGAAGCAATTGGAGAGCTCAACTCTGTAAGCATCGCGGCTGACACCGTGTTTAGTCTCCCGGCCATTGCACGTAAGATGGTTGAGCTCTATGAACACAAAATCACCGCGAAGGTTATCGAGGCCCTCAATACGGAAACGGTTGAGCTAAAAACATCCTTCGGACGCGCTGAAGTGATTGGCGTTGACCTGAAAAAGGAACTGAAAGTTCTTGACAAAATTATCTCCCAACCCCCCAAGGAGCTGGAGGATGCCGCTGAGTACTTCGACAGGATTAGGGGGCTCACTACTTCAACGAAAGTCCAAGACAAAATAAGGGATAGAGCTAACGAATCATACGAGCAACTGAAGCGTGCAATCACGCTATTTGAAAATCAAGGGATGCCCGAAACCGTGGAACGTTTGAAAACACTGCTGGAGAAGGTTCCGGAACGACTCTCGGCAGAGTCTCAGCACGTGAACGAGGCACTTGACGTGTGTCTCACTCTTGCTACAATCCAGGATGAGATGCTCTCCATTGTCAAGGGGATATCTCAGAAGGATAGAGAAAATCATATGGAGAATCTCAAGAAAAGAAGCAAATACTACTCGACGATAACACGAGTATACGAAAGTCACCCCGATGACTTCAGTAAGGCAATTTATCCTCTAAAGGAACTGCAGGAAGCAGAAGAGAATCTGGAGAAATCCGAAACCCTTGATGACGCCATCAAACATTTCAATAAGATAGCTGAGTTGAGAGAGGGCTGGGTTGAGAAGGCAAGCAAGATGAATGAATGGCACAAATCAATGAAAATGTTTATGGTTGGCTTCAGTCCAGCGGCGTCTCCAGATGACCGCAACAAATTCATTGATGACGCAACTCGAAAGATTAGAGAAACCTACAGCAGAGAGGACATCAGTTCGTATCTTGGCTGGGCGCTGAAAGAAATTGCTGAAACAATGGTTGAGAAACGAGGTTAGCTTCAGGAGAAGGAATCCATGCAGAGATTTACAGGAAAGGCCGCAGAATCTGAGGAAACACGAGCCGCAGAAGTATTCGCAATTGGAATTGGCGAATGTGGTTCGAATATTGTTGGATCATATCTGAAGACTAGCCGAGATAAACGGCTACCGTCAAGAGTCAGAGGTTACATGCTCATAAATACTGACAGAGCAGACATCACCAAGGTCCGCTCGAAGTATGGCATTCCGAAGGAGAACACTCTCCTATACGGCGCCAGTGAGATAGGCGTCGGTGGAAGATTCATGGATGGATATAACTCAGTATTGGAGTCAAAAGACATTATCTTTAACCAGCTAGCGGATCTCGGGTTCGAAGGTGTATCTGGGTTCTGCATATTCACCAGCCTTGGCGGAGGTACAGGATGTGGTGGCACACCGGCAATCATCGAAGCTTTGAAGCAGAGGTTCCAAGAAGAGGAAGGGCGTCGCATCTTCGTATACGTGATTGGTGTTCTTCCATTTGAAGGCCAATCTAGCGAAGCTCTGAACTCCATCTGGGTAGTTTCAAAACTCCTTCGTGCGCAACTACAGGAACGAGGAGCAGATCTGACTATTCTCTTGAGCAATCGTACAATGTTGAAGCGAATCATCCAATCAAGAAAGGCCGATACTGTGGAGTATCTTCAGAGAGAATTGGATGTCGACATCGCGAACATCGACCAAATAGAAACGATGGTGCCATCAACCTTGGATGAAGCTGCAGACCTAGATGTGAGGACCGAGCAAGCCTTTGTGGAGCTTGTGAACCCTCTAGCCATCGATGTGGTTGAAGCAATGCTCTCGCCCGGAGTCTATGAGGCTAACAAGGATGTGTTCCCAACCACGGACCTTGCAGATTATGCTAGGAAGCTGGACCCAGTTGTAGTTCCTGCACTGTACAAGGATGTCGGTCTGATTCCAGACGCGGGAAGCATGCCCAAGCAGCTAATGACAATGATTGACTATGCTGTCAAGGAGTGCTCCTACGCTGACATTGGAGAAGAGCCAAACGCTGAGAGTGTCTACTACGTCTTAAGCGGGCCAAGACACGTCGCAAAGGCCGAATACGGTATGCATCTCAAGGATGCACTAAACAAATTCATTGCGCCCGGAGCTGCCATAACTCCCTGTTATGTGCAGCATTTTGTCGAGAATCCTACCACGGATCTACTACTGCTTCTAGGCTTGCCTAAGATACCTGAGCTCCTCAAGATTATCAACGAGGCCACGCAGCTAGTGAATCTTCACAGTGGACCATCTCCGTTGAAGCAGAGCTGGTTCATGAGATCGAAGGGTACGACTCGCAAGGAGCTCGTCAGTGCAATCGCTGATTTCAGAGAACTATTCAGCTACTACATGACCCCCGGAGACAGCGCCACGCCAATCGAGTAAGTGGATGGTGACCTATTGAGCGAACCGTTTCCGATGGATGAATTGGTTGATAGGCTTCTCTTGATCGCTACACTAAACTCTACACTAATTCATTTTCTGTTGAGTTCCCAGATTGAAGGCAGCATAGATCCGGATAGAGTGGACTCACTAACTCAAGGGTTAAAGAGAACCCGGAAATGGATGGAGGATGCTACCACTTCAGAAGGCATACCCTCTTCCACCGCAAACATCATGGGTTTGATAGTGAAAAGACTCTCTCAGATAGAGAGCCTACTTCCAAAGCTCTCAGTTATCGCAAAGAAAGCTGAAGCCCGTGGAACGCCAACTCAAGAGATACTATCACTCCTTGAAGACAGCACTAGGTCTGCTGGAGACTCAGCCCCATTTGCTGAGACATCAAATATCGTCCCCTTGGTTGAGGGAACAGTTCCAGCGCCTGCAGAACCTTTCAGAAAAGTACAGGTCGAGGACGACGAGAGGGGTTTAATAGGAAAGACTCAGCGGTTAATCAAACAGTATTCCAAGCGGTGCCATGTGCTATTGCCTACTTTCTGGCTTGAGGTTGTAAGAGACATTCACAAGTACAAGTCAAATTCACCCTACGCTAGCGAGATCATTGAAATACCTTCGAAGATTGCATCTCAGATAGTGAAAACTCTATTGACTGAAGCTCCAGGTGCAAGACTTCTGCAGGATCTGTCCAAGAAACGACCTGCTGAGATCTATTTGGATCCGTCGGAAGCCGAGCGTATCGAGAGAGCAGTGTCAAAGTACTTTTCTGGCCTAGAGGGTGTCCTCAGTGGTGCGACTCCCAAACCTGAAGACAAGGTTTCAGAGGCACAGATGATTTTCGACGGTTTTGATTGGGGCGGACCTGATTTGGAGAAGCGAATCATAAAGCGGTTCAATCAGCGTTGTGAGGAAACTCTCCATGATGCAGAAACCGCTACCGACCCCGCAAGACAAATCATCTATGCCGAGGCGACAAAGCTGCTCTGCAAGCTACAGCACGCGCTCCTTGCTGAGCCTAGATTCAGAGAGATACTTGCCCAGATTAAGCCATAGAAACAGGGAAACCACCTGCGTTAGCATATCTGATATAAGTAAGACATGCCATTTCGCCTTAAACCTAGAGAGGGTAAACAATGTCTGGTTTAAAGGAGATGCTTAATCCTAAAACGACAGCGGTTGTTGGCGTTAGTACATCGAATCCATTCTCCCCTGGAAACGTCATATTCAGGAAATTGTGTTTTGAGAATGGTCTTCCAACGTTCCCAATCAACCCGAAAGGAGGAACTGTGGAAGGACAGAAAGTTTACAAATCGATTCTGGAAGCTCCGGATGGCATCGACCTCGCCGTCATTTCAGTTCCATCCAAATACGTCCCTGGAATACTTGAACAGTGTGGAAGCAAGAAGATCCCCTCTGTCATTGTGGTTTCTGGAGGCTTCGGCGAAGTAGGCCCCGCAGGTTCAAGTCTGCAAACAGAGATTGTCGATATCGCCAAGAAACATAACATAACAATGGTAGGACCGAATTGCATTGGCGTGTTTGTTCCCGACAAACTTGATACTTTTTTCCTGCCTTCTGAAAGAGTCGCTCGATCATTAAAGGGAAACGTGGCGATTATTTCTCAGAGTGGAGGATGGCTCGTTGAGCGACTCGAGGAGTTTGCGACTCGCGATTTAGGAATTGCAGCAGCCATTTCTATTGGCAACTCAGCTCAAACGAACGTGACTGACTTCATCAGACATTTTGGAAAAGACGAAAACGTGCGAGTCATTCTAGCTTATATCGAAGGGTTCGGTCCCAACGAGGGGAGAGAGTTCGTTGAGGCTTGCGCGGAGGTCGCGCCAAGGAAACCTGTTGTTATTCTGAAAGGAGGAGACTCGGAAGCGGGACATCGAGCGGCACAGAGTCACACTTCATCCCTTGCGGGGGATTCGGTTATAGCAGCTGCTGCTTTCAAACAATACGGGGTAATTCATGCTGTTGACGAAGATGAAGTTATGGCCTACACAAAGGCATTCTCGTTTAATCCCCGCCTGATGAAAGGCTCGCGAGTTGGAGTGATGACAGTGTCAGGTGGGCACGGCGTGATCGCAAGTGATGAGGCGTCATTCTATGGTCTGGAATTCCCGCCATTCAGCGAAGAGGACCAAGAAGCCATGAGGGAAGTGATGACCCCCGCTTACAGAGGAATTGCTTCATTTAGAAATCCGATCGACCTCACAGGAAGTGCTGCTGATGTCGACTACGAGCAGGTGCTAAAGGTCATGCTCGGCTTGGACTACATAGATTCCGCCTTACTGTTGCTTCTGCCATATGCTCCAGGAATTTCCCTTCAGATTGGAGCGAGAGTAGCGAATGTTACAAAGCAATTCAATAAGTGCGTCGTCGCTTATGTTCCAGACTTGGATAAGTATGAAGTAATATTGAGAGGCTTCGAGCTCAATGGCATTCCTGTGGGTGACACAATAGAAGAAGCAGTGCAGATGCTCAATGGAATTCGTGTTCGCTCCGAATTTCTTCAACAAATAGGAAAGCTCTGATGTCGTAGCGTGTGAGAGGATTTCCCTACATCCGAGTATACTTCGAATAGTCGATGCCAAGAGCCCGTAGGTGCTTCAGAAGGTCGCCAGTGATTCGCATCGGTTTCGTTGTCAAGTCTTCAAGGGTTTCACAGCCAGTGAGATACATTGCGACTCTTAGACCCTCGATGAACTTTTCGACCTCATCAATAACCTCTGCAACTGTCCCGTGAGCTGCGGGTCTTAACAGTGGGTGTGCTACTCCTACGGCAACGGCGCCGAGACTCAAAGCTTTGGCAACATCAAGCCCAGTTCTAATTCCGCCTGTCGCTATTACATCAAGTTCAGTAGCATCAGTAACCATGATGACACTCAAAGCCGTAGGAATCCCCCAGTCCCAAAAATCATTGCCCAATTGAATCTTGACTTCATCGCCGTCCCGCACTGCTCGGAAATACTCTACGGCAGCCCAACTTGTTCCTCCCACGCCGCCAACGTCCACTGCATCAACACCTACTTCTTCAAGACTGCGAGCGACTTCGCTAGAAATCCCAGCCCCGGTTTCTTTTACCATGACAGGAATTTCCACTGAATCCACGATGGCTCTGATGTGTCCGAGCACTCCAATGGAGTTGCAATCGCCTTCCGGTTGTACTGCCTCTTGAAGTGGATTAAGATGAATCGCAATAATGTCGGCATCAATCATCTCGATGGCTTCTTGAGCGGCCTTCACGTGAGTAGCGCCGATATTCGCGATGATCGGCACAGAAGGTGCCTCTTCACGAACTATCTTGAACGTGTTTGTTAGGGTTGAATCCTCGATTGCCGCGCGTTGACTCCCAACTCCGATTGGAATCTTCAATTCCTCGGCCGCCTGAGCAAGCTTCCGATTGATCTCCAAAGTCTGAGGGTGACCGCCTGTCATTGCAGCAATAATAATTGGAGCCGAAGCCCTCAATCCCAGAAGGTTGGTTGTAAGATCGATATTATCCTTGTCAATTTCGGGCAATGCATTATGCACGAACTCAATGTCAGCAAACATGCTGGGCGCTCTGCACTGAACATCTTCATCCAAACAGATTTCGATGTGTTCGATCTTGCGTCTGCGCGTTAGAGAAGCCTCCGAACCATCTTCTTCGCCCAATGGTTTTCCGTCGGAATCATGCTGCACCATGTCGAGAACACCTTTCTACTTGGAACTTATCAAATTCACTGATAGCACTTGCGGTCACACACGAGTTGCGTGATGCGAAGACTTTATTCTGAGTGCTACAGGAACTTCAACGTGAGGAAGGTAAATGGACGAGGAAACGAAGTATAGAGTGGAAGACCCCGACCAAGTTGAAGATGAAATGCCAGGTATTATGAAGCCACTTCCTTCCGGCCCTGAAGCCCGTAGGAAAAGAGGAAAACGTCCCGTACCCATAGTCAAGTTTTTCGGCGTGACAATGAAAGAAACTAGCCGAGACAATCTACTCCTAATTATGATACCTCTTCTTGTTGCTCTCATAGATGCGAATATTTTCTCTTGGATTATAGTCGGGATTCTGGAGGAATCTTCAGTCTACATGTTTGTCATTCCATTATTCGCTGCCATTCCTGTCGGCCTTTTGATGGCAAACACGGGAAGGACGATAGGAGGTGCAGTGCTTACAGCCATATTCTTTGCAGTGCTCATTGTGGGCTTCATTGTAATCCCTAGCTTATTCCTACAACCTGCTAGCCTCGCCGATTTCCTCTTGAGTGCAACTGTTGTAGCCTCAGTTTACGTCCTCTTCGTATTTCTCGCATCGTTGTTGGGGAGCATAGCGGGGATGCTGCTTCGCGAATTCTTATGAGGCACGCCTGCTTCGCAAGAAATAAGCGAGATCCCGCTCAGTAGGAACCCACGATGAAAGGAAAGCTTGTTTACCCGTATTCAGATGCTTTGCTTCAATACAAGTTCAAGAAGGAACACCCACTGACACCTGACAGGTTGAAGCTGACTCATCTGCTATCAGAACAGCTCGGGCTCTTGGACAAGGTACAACTTGTCGAGCCTAAAGTAGCAGAGAGAGCGGACTTGGAGATGTTTCACACTCCTGATTTTATAGATGCCGTTGTGGAGTGTGGCGATAGCGACCACATCAATGCAAAATACGGTTTAGGGATAGCGGATAATCCAACCTTTCCAAGAATCTACGATGCGGCGGCGAGGTATGTCGGAGCAACCCTCGATGGAATGAAGGAGATAGTAAATGGAGCATCCAATGCGTTCTGCATTTCAGGCGGACTTCACCACGCTCATAGAAGTGAGGCTTCCGGCTTCTGCATCTTTAATGACGTTGTGACAGCAGTAATGTACCTTCAGAAGAAAAAGCCAAGTAGAGTGCTCTACCTCGATATTTTTGACGCTCACCATGGTGATGGGGTTCAGAATGCGTTTTACAGGTCGAAGGGCGTTCTTACAATCTCCGCACATCAAACTGGCAAGACTCTATTTCCAGGTACAGGCTTTGTGTATGAAATTGGCGGTGGAGAAGGCATTGGCTATTCTGTAAACGTGCCAGTGCTTCCGGGAACAGGAACCCCTGAACTGATACGGATTGTCGAAGAGGTCGTTGTGCCGCTCTTTGAGTCGTTTCAGCCCAATCTACTTGTCACTCAACTTGGGGTGGACGGCCATTTCCTCGATCCGTTAGCACACTTAGCTTACACCAGTCATGGATACGAAACCAGCCTCAAGCGTATCAAGAAGCTATCCGAAGACATCTGCGATGTCGGTTGGTTGGCCGTGGGTGGGGGCGGATATCATCCTGTGAATGTCGCAAGGCTTTGGACTCTTTTTCTGGCCATCATAATGGACGAGGATGTGCCAAGATACTTGCCAGACGAATTCAAGCAAGAATGCGAAATGCGGGGATATAATGAATACCCGGAAACAATGAGGGATGAGCAGCAAGTAGTCCAGCAGTACTTCTCTCAGGAGCAAATCACTCTGGATCTTGATAGAGTGTTCAGACGTATCAAGGAGCTGGTCTTTCCTTATCATGGCATTTAGAAATCGGATTGCAGTGTAGGGGTCAATGCCGCTCCAGCTGAACATCAACCCACTTGCGTACCATCTCTGTTACAAGATTGGATGATGCTGCAATTATTATCGAGTCAGCATCCTCAGATAGCAGAGAGGACGGGTCAACTCCAGACCGAGCCATCTTAAGAAGAGAAGGGAAGCAGAGAAATCCCAAAGCCTCAACCACGTCAGCAGAATCAGCGCCAGTTATTTGAACTGTTACACCGATGGTATCTGTGGGAGAAATGCGCGAGTCAATGTTCATTATGTCTGTCAGATGGCCTATGGCTCCCGAAACAACAACATCTGGTTCTACGCATTCATCATGGATGCTAGTTGCTCCATTCTTGAAAACAATGGATAGGAGTTCGTCAACATCCGTAGCCTTGAAGCATATCGTCAGATCTCTGAACGAATGCTCGGTTACATTCATGTATTTCTCAAATTCCGTCTCAGGCAGCTTATGAATATCGCGAGCACGCTCAATGCTTACCTTAAATGCCGCTCTGCATCCATCAACTACCGGACCCAGATACTCCATGAGCATGAACTTGTTTAGATTAACCGCTCTCGACACCTCCTTCAGGTGCCGCTCCAGATTCGTTCGATTCTCATTCTCTGCCAAAGTAATCCGAACTAGCATTATTGCAGTGGTATTTAGAGATGATGTTTAACCCAAGAAACAATATTACAGGAAGTGATTAGCATAACACACGAAACTGTAACGGGGTTATATGGTGACCATCGACATCCACACGCATCTGGGAAGCACGCGAATGGAAGCTGATGATGTCAGTGACCACACTTTGAAGAACCATGTTGATGAACTCATCCGACAAATGGACATGCACGGAGTAAAAAAAGCGGTTGTGTGTCCGTCATCACCCAATTATGATAATGACCTCTATGTTGCGGCTGCTTCGATGAACCCCGATAGGTTGATGAGCGCCTGTGCGATTATTCCAAGACCACTAAACAACGCGCGGAAGATGGTCACGCGCTACGCTGATGAAGGATGCAAAGCAATCATTTTCGATGACAGATTGTATCACCCTCAGGATCCTGCAGCCTATGCGCTGTTACAAGCATCTGTTGAAGCCAATCTAGCTGTCTATCTGCATAATACTGAGATGACAAGCGATACGATTACCTTTTTGGATCGAGCATCGCAGATGTATCCAGATGGCAGATTCGTTGTGCTCCATATGGGAGGACTCTTCGGTTTCCCTAAGCTATTGCCTTTGATGGCTAGGAGCAATATCTGGTTAGAGGTGTCAGTGACATTGATCAAGCTGGTCGAGTCACCATTGAAGGTTTTCCTTGATGCTCTTGTTCAGGATATCGGCGTTAGGAGGTTAGTTTTTGGTTCAGAGCATTACACCGAGTACGGCGACCTAAGAGCTGTGCTCAATATGATAGACCTGAATGTAGAAACCAGTCAAATCATTACAAAAGGCAACGCCAAGGACATCTTGCGCCTCTAGAAAACCAAAACACCCAGTGCTTTGACCAATCAAACCTGTGCCTTGTTCAGTTTCAAGTGTCATCAACGTGATGAGTGAGCATGGCTCCTTGAATGAGATCGCGGACATCTTCTAGCTTTGGAATGCCGATGATACGTGATTTGCCCACCATAATAGTCGGGACAGCAATGATGCTCTCAGATTCGATACGATCCAGATGCTTCTCTATTCGTGATTCAACTACTTCAAAAATGTCCGCGCCATAGCTTAGATCCCGCGTCGCTTCTTTCACTAATTCCACTGCATGACTACAGAAACCGCAGTGGTCGCTCGTAAAGACAGTTATCTTGATTGCATTATTGCGCTTTTTGGATTCACCAATCTGAGAATTATCCAAACAATCCCGTGTTCGACTTCGGTGTGTCATTTGGTCATTCTCCCAACGGCAGTATATGGCAAATCGCGAAAATTGACTCTACGCATGATGTTCGGTTTTGATGATTTAATCCCGTCAAGAATAGGAACTCCATGCGACTGCAAGCCTCTCACTCAGCGAATATGGGGGGCTTGAGACGAATCTCTTCTTGTACGGAATGAATCGCCCTCAGCGGTATCGATTCCCAATGCCGACTGTCTCGCTCCACGATAACAAACGGCCCACTTCCTTCATCATACCAAACTCTCTTCACGCGCCCTATGGGAAAGCCTCTGAAGTCGCAAACAAGCTTGTTTTTCAGAAGCCATTTCGTTTTCTCATCCGTCATAAGTGCTCATCAACATGAAGAACGAATCTCATTGAAGAGCGTGTGTAAGACGGGAGCAATTCCGAGGTAACATACACTCGGTTTGCAAATGACTGAGTTACCATCGGTCTGCTGCCAATGGACGTCTGCAAATCACGGGAAGAGTATCATCAATCCGTATAGAAGCCAGTTAGCAATAGCTGGAAAGAGAAGCCAGACAAGATAGTTGCCTGGAGGAGCAGTGAATCGATCAACCTGAGCGGGAAGGAATCCCAAATACCCGTTTTCCACCGGAGTCCAAGTCCATAAAGCTCTTTCCCTACTAAGGACTGGCTCGATTATCACTAGATCCAGAACAGCGCCTAGCAGTCCAGAACCCAAGATAGCACCAGCTGCAGGTAGCCCTATCATTAATGAAAACACCAATGTGCCTTGAACTGCAAAAACCCACATGAAGGGAATCCACAGGGGTACCCTTCCTACAAAGAGGCCATTGGTTTTTGATTTCGTATAGTGGTAATACCCCCGTCCCGAAATGTAGTGTTCTCCAATGGCGCCAACTACCAGAATAGCAACAATTTGCACGCCCACTCTCCAACCTGCCATTGTCCAGAGCAAGTATGTTGTTGAGGCGGCAAGTAAGACAAGTATGGCGGCGAGTATATGTCCAAACTTCGTTGACATAGCGTTCACTCCTTGCGCTTAAGAAAGCTCCATAGACCGAACTGTGAATTTCTTCGCACGACCTGAGTAGCTAATTTGAGACTCTCACGAACTGCAGCCCCCCGTTCCTTGAAAGCCACGAGGAACCGTCGCCCTCTCTTCTCCGTTGTGATAGATTGCGAATTGAAGGTCTCTTGAATATCAAGCAGGACGTCAATAACCCGACCCACCGTACGTCGATCAATGTCGAGCTTCTGTGATAATTCTCCAATCGACATCGGAATTCCATTTCTAAGCTCACTAACAATTCGAGCCATGGCGTCAATGTGACCAACGCGGTGTATAGAGGGGTTGAAACCTGCGAATGGCATTACAGTTCAACGGGCAGCATCGCCAACTCAAATATATACTTTGTTACGCACACATATTTTAGTACATGAAATCGGCAATTGCTAGATAACAGTTCACGAAGCCACATATTCGTCCTCTTCTTCGTATCCCCACGCAACGATGCTCTCATCCCCGGTTGGAAGCATCTGTCCAGGCAAGAAAAATCCAACGACGACCATAATAAGACCTACGATGTTCATTGTGCCCCCAGTGACAATCCAGCTGCGTTGGTCACTAAGCTGGGTGAGACCTATGTCCGCCCAACCTGTGCCTTCGAGGCGATCAAGTGTAAATGAGTAGTTCCCAGGATCCAGATCGATTACGACTGTGTCATCGTAGACAGGAGGATTGGTGTCCGGAATTTGGTCTTCAGCTGTTAGGGTCATGTTTATGGTATGCACTTCAAACGTATCATTGTTCATTATCGTAATGTCTACGTTAACTAGTGTGAAATTGGATGGCCTCACTGATACCCAGATCTCAAGCTGGGGGTAGAACCTGGCTTCGTCCCAAATGCTGAATGAATCTCGATTGCCAGCCACTGCTATGTAACCCAGCGTATGATATGGGGCGGAGTAGACAATCGCCCCACCTAGAATAATTATTGCTGCTCCTCCGAAATAGAGGAGTGCTTTCTTGCTGAACCAGACGCTTCTCATGCATCAGACACCGGGTTTGACAATTGAAACTGAGGATATAGGTCTAACGAACAGGACAATGCAGATGAAAATCAAATCCCAAGTGCAATTCTTAGGACAACCGCCTGCCATTATGGGAGCAAGATTATTGATGATGGCAACCATAGCCTTTATAGGCACGACCAAAACAGTGAGTTTCAAACCTACAGGGAGTATCCAGCAATGTACTTCGAATTGTCGCTAATACCATTTTCGTTGATAGTGCTACTGTTCCTCATTTTCTGGATCGTCAAGGAAGGAACCCGCTGGCAAAAGCACCCTCGGTTGGGCGTATTCGCCAGGTTCATACAAGTATCGGCTGGAAGAGCCTTTTTCTCGTTCTTGATACTCACAATTCTCTTAGTTCCCGCGACATTGCTTCTCCTACAAGGAGTGTGGTGGGACTTACTAGCGACTGGAGAATCCATCCCGAATACAGTTCCGGTTGTAAACACTCTGCTGCTCATGTTCCTTATCCTAGCCGGAATGATTCCAGTGATGATAAGCAGTTTCAGGACTTGGCGCCATGCGGTCCGATCCGCAGCAGAAGTTAAAGTGAGAACTACACTCGGATAAATATCCGAGCCATCGATGAGTTGACGGGTGAGAAGCACCTGTCGCTCTCATAACCCCGAAATGAGGTTAAGTTCAAGTGGGATCGATTGGAGTTGGAAATGGAATTCATGTTGCCATTGGTGGCTCATTTCCATTCTGCAACACTATTGTAGTTATCACCTCTGAGGAACTCGTAGTAATAGACCCAGGCTGTCCCATCGAAGAGCTGCGATCCCTTCTGAAGAATCACAATCTCGAGCTCCGCGACATTGACACAATTATCCTAACTCATATTCATCCGGATCATATCACACATACAACGAAATTGCACAGGCTCTCAA
>JAUWOA010000079.1 GCA_030612365.1 Candidatus Thorarchaeota archaeon | reverse complement strand
ATCACTGCTAGTCCTGAATCCCCATCTGCTACATAGGCATAGTCGCCGCTCACATAGACACTATATGCATTACCACTAGTGGCTTCATACGTCTGTAATATCGGATCAATCGAAACTGACGTTTGAATCACTGCTAGACCTGCATATCTATCTGCTACATAAGCATAGTCGCCGCTCACATAGACACCGAGTGCCAAATCACTCGTATCCTCTTAGACAGGAGTGCCTGGGTTCGTGGGGTCTGAGATGTCTATCACTGCTAGTCCTGATTCCCCATCTGCTACATAGGCATAGTCGCCGCTCACATAGACACAGACTGCAAAAACACTAGTATCATCATAGACATGAGTTCCAGGGTTAGTCGGGTCTAAAAGGTATAACACTGCTAGTCCTGAATACACATTCGTAAACTGTACTCGAGGTCAGACGTGGGTTGTGGCGTGCTAGATGTCTATCACTGCTAGTCCTGATTCCCCATCTGCTACATAGGCATAGTCGCCGCTCACATAGACACCTTCTGCCAAACCACTAGTGTCCCTATAATGCACCTCTGCAAGTTCCATACTACCTGTATTCTCAATCCCATTCTTAGTCACATTCAGACAAGGATACACGGAATCAGTTGATGCAGTCGTCATTGCACTTGTCAGGACTATGACTAGTGTCATAAGAAATACGAATCTCAGTCCAGTGGTTCTCAAAACATGACCTCATTCCTATTCAGGTTATAGGGCTGAATCAGGCGAATCCCTTTTACCACCCAAGGCCCTTGTTATACTCAGGCACCCTTGTAGTTAGACCAGTTCGATTGGCGGAACATTAAGCTTCTGGTTTCAATAACCCCTATGATTAAGTACCAGATGAACTGTGGTGCCGCGCTCGAACCAGATGAGGTTAGTCAAATCAAAGCAGGGGCACCAGTCCGCTGCAGGTACTGTGAGCATACAATGACAATTGACCTTTACAGGATGTAATGATTTCAATGAATCAAGCCCTCGGCACATACCTATCATTGTGGATCGGTCGGCTTCGTCAAGGACCATGACAAGAACATTCTGATTCTCTGGAGCAAGTAGGTGTGCCCTAACGGGGAAGGCATGGGCTCTCTTGGAAACATTGATAGGCGAGGGCCGTGTATGGTTACGTGCTCCTGCGAGGAGGCATAAGCTCATGGCTATCAGCCTATGATTCCTGAGTTCTGCCCCTCGCATGGGCCTCTGATTTTACATTGACCATCTAATCATTCCTACAACAAACATATTGTTCTCATGGTTCGCTACCTGCGGCTCAGGATGGGAGTTCGACTTCACACTATCACAGGTGTTCTACTGTAAGGCATCAACTGTTTTGACGGTTGATACTCAATGTTGAGTCGGGGTCATCGGTTCGGTATCACAGTTGAAGGCGTCACACTCTTCTTTCTGACCTGAACTGATGGCCCTCATTTGGGTGTGACAGGATGGAAACTCCACCTCTCTGCAAAGTCACGATAGGCGGCAAGAATTACGCGCTGCACGCCAAGCTGATGTTCGCGAACATCAGAGAGATTTCAAACAAGCAGGCTCAGGAGATTCTATCGAAGCACTTCGGCAAGAAGTTCTCTTCGCTGAAGGCCAGCTCTATCATGGAGAATGCAGGGTTCCAGCGGCAGTATCGACTGGAGAATAACGGCACGTATGTGTGGTGGACTCAGTAACGAAGTAAAAGAATACCAAAAGTATTAGCTATTCAAATTCATCAGTATTCAAAGTACTTACCAGGAGACCTTCAGATGTGACTTTCAAGACCACACGCCGACCTAAGTTCGCCAATCTACGAACAGTTTCCGGAATTACCATGCGCCCTTTCGCATCAATCTCGGTAATGTCCCCGTACAGGGTGTGACGCTGACCCTCGATGAGACCATCTCTGATGTGAAGAACCCTGTCGGCGTAGGATGACACTCTTGGATTATGGGTCACATTTACGATGGTCGTGTCGAATTCACGGTTGCTAGTTCTTAATGCGTTCATGACCATCTCTGTGGTTTCGGTGTCAAGCTCGCCGGTTACTTCGTCAGCTAGGAGAAGATCAGGCTTGTTGGCCAGAGCCACGCATATTGCGACTCTTTGATTCTCGCCACCGGACATCTGATGGGGTTTGTGATTCATCCTATGTTGCATTTCGAAGGTTGTGAGAAGCATTCTAGCTCTCTCGCTTGAGGCTCCCTTGGGTGCTCCTGCCAGCCTCATGGGGAGAATGACATTCTTCAATGCGTTCAAGCCTGGCACTAAATTTCCTGTCTGCCAAACGAACCCAACCTTCTGTCTGCGATACATCATAGATCGCTTGTCGTCGAGAAGCGTGAGGCTATGTCCGTCGAAGAGGATCTGTCCTGCCGTAGGTTTGTCAAGGGCACCTATCATCTTCAGGAGCGTGGACTTGCCGGACCCGCTTGGTCCTACAATAGACAAGAATTCTCCTTTCTTGACTTCAAAGTCCATACCGCGAAGGGCAATGACTTCTTTCAATCCTCGTTTGTAAACCTTCATCAGGTCTCGCACGACGACTTTGTTCTCCATCGCGATTTGTTCTAGGTCTTCTGTCATGATTCTCACTCCGCATATTGTATTTCTTCTGCGATATTACGACTGAGATTCTTACGTGTAACCACGTAGGTCGCTGCAAGTGCAAAGAGGAAACTGGCACCTAGAATCGATGTCAGCAGCAACCAAGGAACTCCCACGATCACTGGTAGCCGAGACCAAGTGATTGTCGAAGCCATGCCAACGTAGGCTAAGGGCATGTTGATCACTAATGCTGTAAGGGCTATACCAATTACCGCACCGACCCCCGCACCGATAAGGACTCCCAACGTAGTATCAGCAAGAACAGCCAATGCAAGATTGCCTGACTGTTCGCCCAATGCTCTTAAGACTGAAAGCTGTTTCCTCATCTTTCTCACTCGCACAGCGGCAACTATAATCATGCCCGCTGTGAGGTATATGAGAGTGAAGAGCACGTTCAGTGTGTAGACACCGTATAACGACTGTGCTGCCTTGGAATCTAGTGTTTCATCAATATCATCTAGGGGCGTTTTCACACTTGCGAAGCTATTTGGTGATATCGCGTGTAGGTCCGAAACTGCTTTTGTATAGTTGTAACCGTCTTGAAGTTTAACAAAGAACTTCGTCACATGAGTTGTGTTAAGGCAGCTGTGAGCGTAGTCCAAATCGATTAGAATGAAGTTCCAAGCCCTGGGCTCCCCTGGAAGATAGGTTGCACCTCCTCTTTCGCTAGAGGTCATTATGTCAACGATTGTGCAATCAGTCACGTTATTCCATGCTGGGCCCCTGATATTGAGTTGTATCTGATCCGAGAAGACCGGCACTGGCATCCCAAGAATATCGGTCAAATAGTGACTGATGGGCTTAAAGGATGTAACAACATTAGTGTGTTCTACAGATAGCAATGGGATTGACACTTGAGGTGTGTTGTACAGTGTGAAGTACGGCAACATGAATGCAGACTGTACCCATTCTTCCGGCTGAACTGCAAATACGTTGATTGATTCGTTATAGAAATCTCTGGAACCCCAACGATTCGTGGAGTAGTATCCGGCATACGCAGTGAACTCAAGAGCAGCACTTGAGTATTCTACGCCATCGATTCTGGAGATATTCTCCAACATACCTATAGTCACATTCTCAAGACCTGTCTTGACATCGATAACGACGTCTGCTCCATCCTGAAACATGTAGAGGTCAGTCATATGATTGTAGCCGGTAGTGGCGGAAATTGAGGCAAAGATGCCCGCTGCGAACACCATCGCAATGAACATGGTTCCCATGGCCTCGCTCTTCTTGAAGAGTCTGACAGTTCTTGACATCAGACGGACTCCCACTCTCAGTCGCGATTTCTCCATCTTTTCCAAGAGTCCTGCCTTGATTCTGGATGTTGGACGCGACATCAACCGTGCCAGAGCTATTGTAAAGACTCCAAGAAGCGGTGCTGCAATCATCATGAATGCCATGTAAGATCCAACGTAGAATCCGCCATAGGATATCATGATGAGAACCGGTATCAGAACATAACCTGACATCGCCAAGGCAAGTAGCTCAATTACGGGGTTGCCCAGCTCTTCAGCTTCAGTAAGGACTTCCCGCTCAATAGCGCTGTGGGCTTCAGTAGGCGTCATCAGAAGAGCTCTGACGGCTGCAGGTAATGCAACTATCAATCCGACAATGAATGAGAACATGAAGACAATAGCTACAGCTGTAGGCTGCAACAGAATGGTCATATCTGCAAGCAGCGTTAAGTCGAAGACCATGAGTATTCGTACAGTGCTGGAAAGAAGTGCAGCAAGGGCTCCTGTGAGGACCGCTCCGAAGCTGCCAACAATGCCTGTGATAATTGCGCTACTAAGAACCCACGTAAACGCTTGCCATCCTGAAGCCCCTCTCGTTTTGAGCATTCCAATGTCTTTTCGCCGTTCATCAGCCAAGAGGTTGGAGTTATACTGAATGAGCATTATGCCCATGACGATGCTTGGGATGGAAAACGCGAGAGCGATAGCCCTCATTGAAGTGCTCCACATGCCATACTCGTAGACCCCCTCGAGCAGTCCAAATCGTCCCACCATCACATAGGGAAGAGCCCGGTTCTCAATTGTCTTTCTCAGGTTATTCAGGGTTTCAAGGGCTTGTGCGGGGTCTGAACCAGTCACAGTAGTGTGGTCCAGATCAACCCAGATTTTCTCTTCAATAGCGTCCCATCCGGAATATCCAAGAAATCCAAAGCCATCATCAATCCCCTGGCGAGTTGTGATTAGACGCAGAGTTGTGTCCTCTGGTTGATTCCAGATGATCTGCTCGAAGAATATATGGGATACGAACGTGCTGGCTATTTGCAGACTGAAATTGGTCCAAATTTCAGTGCCGTTCTCATCCCAGTCCCATCGTGATACTGTATAATTATCACCGATTTCAAGCCCCATGTTGATCATTGTTGCATGTTCCACGTAGCATGTATCATCTGTGAGGACGGGTGTTCCTTCATCCAACTCAATGGCCTGACTGAACGTTGTGAAGAATGACTGGTTGACGCCGAGGTATGTGTTCCTCCAGTATCTCTCATCTTCGTATGATCCCCAATCGTAAGAGTCCACTACAGCAATGGTTTCTTGCCGAAGCACGGCTTCCTGTTCTGACACCATGTGTTCTATCTCTTCCATACTAGTTTCATTCTGTGCATAGAATGGTGTGGTGAATAGAATCTCCATGTCAACCTCAACATCGCTTGTTATGTCTGCGAAAACGTGCGGTCCTGCGGCGTCCATATAGAAGAGAATGCCACCTAGGACCCCTGCAGAAAGGGAGAATATCAGCAGCGTTGAGAGTAATTGAGGCCCTCTGGCTGCTAGGCGTGACAGTAGGAACACTATACATCGCCCCCGTAGGGCCCAGATTCTGCCCATGAAGCGTTCAATGCTTCTGAAAGATTCACTCTTGAACTGAGGAATGCGATTGTAAGTACGAATACAAGTATGGAGACCAAGAAGAAGACAACAATTGTGGCAAGGGTAAGCCACGGGATTACTGCAAAGATGGGAACGGGGAATATGAAAGAGGTGGCTCGATAGGTCAGTAGATTATTCATTATCATGAGTGGTCCATATCCCATCAATAGCCCTGTACTGACAATGGCCAGGACAAGCATCTCGGCACCTTGAGCCTTGACGACCAAGCCTGAGCTGGCTCCCATCGCCCGTAATAGTGCAATCTCCCTTTTCCTGGCTCTAATGCCTTCCACCGCGTAGACCATGAATGCACCGAAGATGATTCCTACCATGACGACCGTAAGCATCGTGTCCACTGCACGATCCATCTGGTAGGTAGCCATTCCCAGGTAATCACTGACTTCATTGGATACAGACGCCCAGCCATCATCACCAACCACCAAGTCGCCTCCGGAGCGGAGGATGTCTTCCACTAAGATTGTGTCATTTGAGTCTTCAATCGCCCTTACGCAATATACATTGGAAGCATCTTGTTCAAGGTCGATTTGAGATTCTACGTACTCGCGGTTAACCCACAAGGTATGCGAGCCCACAGTTATGTACCACCAAGAATCATGGCCGGTCGTTTTCAACAGGTTATTGGAGAGCCCTTCCGTAATACCTACTATCGTGAATACTATGGTTTCTGAAACGCCTGAAACTGACGTGGCTGCTCGAAGAGTGTCACCCACCGATACCTCATATTCGACTGCGATGTCATTTGAAATGATTGCTCCCCCAAGTGTGAGCTGAAGGTCTTTTAGCATATCACCAATGTCAGACTCGTTCAAGGGTAGTCCGAAATGATCGTACCCAACCTTCAGATACTCTTGAGGATCCATTGCCACAGCGTCGACCTCGCCGCCCCAAGTGGCCGAGAGATACAATTCAGTTATTGATACCAAGGTTCCAGCTTGAGTCAATTCGTGACTCGTGACATTTTCAATGAAATCCTCCCAGTCAGGGATCGCGAACTCATCCAAGTGGAATGTGATATCTGCTCCAAAGGCGAACCTTGCGTGATTCATCTTGGTCACCGGCATTGATGCTCCAATAACTGCGTTAGTCCATGCTAAGCTCATGGCTAAAACCAGCACGAGAGCGGCCGGTCCAGCTGAAGATGCTTCCTTTCCAATTCTTCTGATTCCTACGGTTGCAGGGATCTCGCCAACAACTCTCTGGAAACCTCGCGACATAAGATTTGCTCCTCGTCTTATACCTTTAATTGCAAGGCTAGCAACAGAGAGGAAGAGGGCTAGAGGGGCAACGGATATGATTATTGCTAGGATTGGGTCGTTCTGAACAGCAGTCCCCCCCATGTAGAGCGCTATTAACAGAAGCGAAGTAAGAGTGGCAACTAGAGCATCCCATTTGATTATCGTGAGCCCCTTTACGATATTGGCGAGTTTGCTTGTTTTTTCTTCATCCGATTTCTTAGTGGAATAGACTGAGCGGTAAATTATGAATGTCACAACTGGTAAGCCTGCACCAATGATTAGAGACATTGCAATCGATTCGATTGTGATGAGGAACGGTTCTGTCCAAAGACGAGAGAAATCAAACTCGAAAAACCCTGTAGCTGTCATAGCTAACCTGCTGACGATAGCACCTACTCCCAAGCCCACTATCGAGCTGAGGATTGAGAGTACTAATGTTTCTCTAAATTCAATGCTTTCAATCTTCGCCTTGGCTGCTCCTCTTGAGATTAGCATGTTTGACTCGAATCGTCTCTCGTTGATATTGTGCCTGATTGCCAAGAATATTACCATGCAGGCTAGAACCACGACTCCCGTAGCTCTCAGAATCTGGGTTAGTCTCATCATAAATTGCCATATGATGAAGCTCGATATAGCACTTGAGAGATAACTACTGACGTAATATCGCGACCACCGGTTAGGACTTGGATACGAGGGGTCAAGGGCTCTAATGCTCTCTTCGATACTGACTACGTGTGCTAAGGACCCTCTTGCATCAAATGGTGAGATGCTTGTTCGGTCAATATCGACGTGAACCTCTTCTTCTTCCCATTCTTGCCATACGATGTCGGGGTGCAAGACTCCAATGCCGGATACACTATCATAGAAGTAGTAGTACTGTTGGTTTGGATCATAATCAAGACCCTTGTATGTGCCGACAACCGTCAGTGGGGTCATAACCGGTCCAAACTCATCCCACCCCATAGAGAGGTTCACGATGGAATCTATGCTAACCTCTAGCCGCTCATAAGTGCCTCGCGAGAGAGCAATCTCTGACGCATTATTGGGGAAGCGTCCGGCTTCAAGCTCGAATACGTCCATGAAGGTACTAAGGTAATCACTTGAGGGCGATGGCAACATACCCCAAGCTTGACGCTGCTCGTAGTCTGAGCCAACAATGAGTTCACCATGTCGAGTTTCGAGGACTGCAGCCCTTTCGATTCCAGGCAAAGCACGAATGTTATCAAGCTGATTCCCAGCCCCCTCTCCACTAACGGTCATAGCGATAGGTCCGATATCGATGAGGTTATTCCATTCGTGAACAGAGTAGGAGTCGACATACACTGAAATGCCCATAACCATGGCAGATGCCAACAGAAAACACAGTAGCGTTACGGCCTTGCGGGGCAGACTGTGGAATGCCTGATATCCGACGGGAACAGCAGCCATCTCCATTCCTCCTACACGACGCCCTCTACCTGTCCGTCTCGCATCTTGTAGACCTTATCCATCTGCTTGCCTACATCCGGGTCGTGAGTTACAACAATCAGCGTGCCGCCCTCGCCCTTCGTAAGATCTATCAAAATCTTCATGATGTCTTCGCCCGTTTGCTGATCCAAGTCTCCCGTTGGTTCATCCGCGAGCACAACGACGGAGCTTGCAGCCCCCTCAGGCTTGGCAAGAGCACGGGCAATTGCCACACGTTGCTGTTCTCCTCCTGAAAGCTCGTCCGGTCTGTGTTCGGCTCTATCTGTGAGACCTACGAGTCCAATAAGATGGTCCACTCGTTCCTTTCTGGCAGTTTCCTCTACTCCTGCGATGAGCAGTGGTAGCTCAACATTCTCATATGCTGAAAGAACAGGCAACAGGTTAAAGAATTGAAATACGAAACTGATCTTGTTTCGTCGAACTGTGGTGAGTTCTCTTTCGTTCATGCTAGTGATATTGACGCCATCGATTGTGACAATCCCTGCGGTAGGCTTGTCGAGAGCGCCTATAAGATTCAACAGTGTTGTTTTACCTGATCCTGATGGCCCCATAATCCCGATAGCCTCACCCTGCTTGACCTGAAGGGTTACGCCACGAAGGGCTGGAACAGTGAGCTCACCCATCGTGTAAATCCGTGATACAGAATCGAGGTCTACTATGACGTGCTTTTCCATCAATTCCCTCTCCGTCACACGTGCTGTCTGCGGAATCGAATGCCTATAATGATTTCCTTTTCCGTATTATAATTTGCAAGGTTGAATAGATGTACTGA
>JAUWOA010000093.1 GCA_030612365.1 Candidatus Thorarchaeota archaeon | reverse complement strand
TGGCTTGAGGCACATCTATGATCCAAGGACGTTTCTGCCACCAGAGGATGTTGTACCGACTCAGGTCTCCATGAACGTAATGCGCATCCCGATACATGACCAAATAATCATCAAGAATCTGATCCAAGACGACCTCGGGATTCTCAAGCTCTACTTCCCTCAGCTGCGGAGCGGCCTCGTGTCCATCGCCAATGAATCGCATTGTAACGTAGTTACCAACCCTGCCGATTGGCGTGGGACAGGGCACTCCACTCTTGAAGCAAGCAAGGAGAACTTCATGCTCTTTAACAGCTAGCGCTTCCATCGCACCCGGAGCGAAGAATCCCTTTTTCTTGCTCGTATGACTGGAGTGCCAGAAGCGGTAAGCCTTCAGGATGATTGGATAACGCTTCCATGATGCGAGGTATATCGACGCTTCTTTTCCAGCTTTCAACTGATAATGCAATTCAGTTGCTAGTCCAAACTGTACTGCATCCTCGCGGACTTCATGAAGCGTGAGCTCCTTGATTGCGACTGACCGTCCTCTCTTAGCGCCTCGCTGAAGGTCCCGCTTGCGAGAAAGGGCACTGGCCTTATTCGGGTTGAACTTCTCTACGACTGCTGGCACCTAGACTACCTCCACCGCGAAACCATAGCGTCTCAATGAAGCGCTCTTGCTGCACTCTTTTTCCAGACGGAGAGTCCTCTCTTTGTTGGTTCCAGATGCATTGGCGTCATCGCAAAGGGCGCAAGCGCTCTTCGGAATTAGCTCTGATTCAGGGGGGTCTTGATTCTGTATTTGCAACTTTTCTTGCACTCTCGTTGACTAAGTTCGCGCGCCTTACATTCGTGGCACAATAGATTCAGGAAAAGCAGACAACCCAACACACGAGAGCTGGACCTCAATGTAAGTCCAATCACGACGCGCGCAATGACTGAAATTGCACACAGAAGTAGAAGAGTCCTAGAAGACTCTATCAGCACTGGTGCAGGCGTCTACTACAAAAAGTACCATGTTGACAATCATTGACTTTCTGCACCTCCATGCTTTCAATTATCCACCTCGCCCCCTCGTTTGCATTTAACTTTTTCTTTCCCAGTAGGTTCGGAAAGGACCTCCTCCCCTCCCTGCCCTTGCGTATGCGGAAATCTCTCCTAGACGGAAGCATTTATTTCTGAAAAATCGCGCGGTTCCTAGACCTCTGCTTAATGCTTCCCCGCATTGAAAATGAGGGGAGTTACGAATTGAAAGATAAGAAAGGAATCACCCATGGCTAATCCTGCAAACCCGCTAATCGTCCAGTCAGACAAATCAGTGCTACTCGAGGTGGATAATCCACTGTACGAAGATGCACGTGACTCCTTAGCTCGATTCGCAGAGCTCGTGAAGAGTCCAGAATACGTGCACACGTATCGAGTCACACCTTTGAGCCTGTGGAATGCTGCCGCAATGGGGATGAGTCCGAATGAGGTGATTGCAGCCCTTGAGGAATTTGCGAAATACCCGATTCCTGGTAACATCACACGTGAGATTATCGATTACATGAGCAGGTACGGTATGATCTCATTATACAAGGAGGGGCCTGACCTACTACTCATATGCGAAGACGAAGACCTCGCGGAAGAAATCTGGCGTAGCAAGAAGGTTAGGGAGTATCTGATTGACAGGGTCGATTCAACGACCATGCGGGTCTACCCCACAAGAAGAGGGTTTGTCAAGACTGCGCTGATCGAGATAGGTCACCCTGTGGAGGACGTTGCAGGATACGTAGAAGGAGAAGCGTTGCACTTTGAGTTGAGAGAAACCTCACTTGGCAACAAACCATTCCATCTCAGGGGATACCAGAAAGACGCAGTTGCCATCTTCCATGCAGGTGGAGGAGTCAGAGGCGGTTCTGGCGTCGTTGTGCTCCCTTGTGGAGCTGGAAAGACGATGGTCGGCATGGGAGCCATGGAAAATCTTCAGACATCTACTCTGATTCTGTGTCCCAATGTCATTGCAGTTCGCCAGTGGATAACAGAGCTCCTTGACAAGACGACTCTAACGCCAGAGCAGGTTGGAGAATACACTGGAGATGAGAAACTGATTCGTCCAGTCACTGTTGCCACTTATCAGATTTTAACCTGGCGCAAGTCAAGAGATGACAAGTTCAAGCATTTCAAGATATTCGAAGCAAGAAACTGGGGATTGATAATCTACGACGAAGTCCATCTTCTCCCGGCTCCTGTGTTTAGAGCGACAGCGGCCATTCAAGCCACCAGAAGACTAGGTCTCACTGCCACCCTCGTGAGAGAGGATGGACGGGAAGAAGACGTTTTCAGTTTGATAGGGCCTAAAAGATTCGATATGCCTTGGAAACAGCTAGAGGACCAAGGATGGATTGCGACTGCTATCTGCTATGAAATCAGGCTTGAACTTCCAGATGATATGAGAAGGAAGTACGCTCTGGCTGAAGACAGGAAGAAATACAGAATAGCAGCGGAAAATCCAAGGAAGCTTGAACTCGTCAAGAAGCTAGTGAAGTACCATAGGGATGACAATGTCTTGGTCATCGGAATGTATCTTGACCAGCTCAATACTATCGCAGAAGAGATAGATGCACCGCTAATAACAGGTAAGACACCCAATGCTGAGCGGCAGAGATTGTACAATCTATTTCGTAGTGGCGAGCAGAAGATTCTTGTGGTTTCCAAAGTTGCCAACTTCGCCCTTGATCTTCCTGACGCCAACGTGGCAATTCAGGTGTCAGGAACTTTCGGTTCGCGTCAAGAGGAGGCTCAAAGATTAGGGCGAATACTCAGACCTAAGACTGATGGCAGCTTCGCGCGATTCTACTCCGTGGTGACCAGAGATACTCGGGACATGGACTTCGCCGCAAAGCGCCAGCTATTCCTAACTGAACAGGGCTACCAATATGTTATTGCAGCAGTCGAAGAGAACGTATGGGAAGAATCTCCCGAAACGTTCTTCACCTAAGTAAGCGAGCTGCCATCAAGAAGCATTCGCAACTGTTTTGCCTTGGATTTGAAGTAAGCCTGCAGTGATGTTTCAACATCGACTCCCGAGAGGTTTTCCTCAACCGTATTATTCTCCAGATGAACAAGGCGCTCAAGAGTCCATGCAAGTGCAGAGAACAGCGCCAACGGAGTCAGTTCTGTGATAGTATTCGAATCATCAGATTCTGCAAGAAGAGGAAGTATGAGCTCGAAATTCACCGTATCAAGAGGCTCGACAGATAGGTAGGCAACATCGTATAGAGGACTACCTGCACAGCATGCGCCAACGTCAAGAAACAGTGCTCTATCCGACTGAAACACAATATTGTCAGGACGAAGGTCTCCGTGCATTGTCTTGCCATTCCAGCTTGACGCATTCCTGAACAGAGTGACAATCCCCTGCTCGAGTTCTCTGAGCGAGTAAACAAGAGAGCCCAACTTGGACGCTTCTGCATTCCAGCAATCAAGTAGCACATTCATCTTGTTGGTGAATCCAGCAGCATAGTGCCTTGCGGAAAGATATGAAGGAACATTGGGAATACGAAGCGCTGCCAGACGGTCGAGGCTGGTCTTAGCTAGGTTCAACTCGTGCAAGCCGATGTCGCTGAGAGAAGCATGCACAACACCCGGCTCGTAGGCGCGTATCATGAAGGGAGTGCGTCTCTCATCCTGAAGACGACTTACGCATAGTGGTGTTGGACCAAGACCATTCTCAGCCAGATGAAGTGCTGTGTGGAACTCTCTCTCAAAAGGGTTGGTTTCAAACACAGTCGTGAGACCTGGAAGCTTCAGAACGTAGCTCGAGGCAACACTATGAATCAGGATATTCAGGTTGCTCATGCCGCCTAATCTGCACGAATCCAGATGCAGACCCTTGATGTCAGTTCCCCACTCACTCTTCAACAGTGAAAGCAGATCATCCATTGTGTGTCCGTGTGCAAGATCTAGACGGTCCTTCATTTTAGCGCTAGGCATCCTGAAATCACTCAAAGTACTTAAAGAGCACCTGAGGGTGCGTCGCTCATGAATGGAAAGGATATTCTCCTTGTTTTGGCGCACCTCTTTAGACGCAGAGGATCCGTCGTTTCGATAGAGAATGCAGTCGAATGTCTTTCATTCAGATGGCGGTATGGTTCACCGAGCAACATCCGACGAATGTTGACTCTTGCACTCAATAATGAACTCATCTCAAGAGAAGGAGAGAATATCAAATCTGAATTCTTGTTCGACCACCAAGAGATCTCGCCGAATCTTGCACAATACCTTGCTGGCAAAGTTCAGGTAGGGAGCGAGATAGAACCAATTCATTAGGTCGTTTCAGATTCTGCGATATGACCAATCGAGGCAAGCAAAGCTGTAAGCTGAATGAAGGGATTCTTAGCTTGTAGCATTCTGTGATTGATTGTAGCCACTCGATCCAAGATTCGGCTTAGAGTGACAGGGTCAAATGGGCGTCTGGTGATGTCCCGCTCAATCTCCAGGCATATTTCCATAGGCGCATGACCCTCTATGGCAATGAGATTCCGCAATATTTTCCGAGCCTTGATGAATTGACCATCAATAGCAAGAGTAACTACCCGGCGAACCGATCTAACAAGCTGGGTTTCTGAGCATTCATACACTCCATCTTCTGTTACTATGGCGGAGCCAGTAGCGGCTACTTGGAGGATGTTGATTGCTCGACGCATATCACCCGAAGACTCTCGAGCGATTGCCACGATTGCATCTTTGTCTATCTTCACACCTTCGGCCTTGGCTATCCTCGTTACTAGGGATTCGATTATCTCCATGGATGGACTAGGAAATCGTACTACAAGAGAGCGCGATATCACAGCAGGGCTCCAGCCTGCAATCGATGGAGTAATGAAAATGAAGCGACTGGCTTCACTGTAGATCTCCATGGTTCTGCGCAGTGCTTGCTGCATGTTCATATCCAATGCATCAGCCTCGTCCAGAACCAATATCTTAACGAGTTCATCACTAACCGTGATTGTGGATGCAAAGAGCCTAATTGCTTCCTGCAAAAGCTGGCTCCTGTTGGGGTCCCGGGTCCGACCCTTGGCCTTAAGCCTAGCTTTGGCTTCCCGGAAGACGACCGACATGTACTCGTCAAGCTCAGTGCGTTCTTGTCGATCGAGCTTGGCCAATGCCTGAAGAGAACGTTTGGCTTTTGCTACAGAGTAGGACCTGAGGTCCCTCACATTCAGGTGTTTGAAGTTCGTTGAAAATGCATCACCAAGAATCTCCCGACCAAAGACAAAGGCTGCGCTTGTTTTGCCAGTGCCGGATGGACCGAGGAATATCATGTTGGAGTAGGTGCTGGATGTAGCCAAGCTTCTGAGGTGAGAGATGGCGTTTTCCTGACCCACGAACTTCTCCCACGAGTCCGGCCTGTACTTCACACACCAGAAAGGAGAATCCACAATAAGCACCGTACGTGAAATCGGGGAGGGACAAAATAAGGTTGTCCCTACTTAAGGCAATGACCCATGAAAAACTCAAGAAAAGAGCAGTTCAGCAAGGATTGACTAGAACCAAAAGCGTCATAAACAATTACTTTCAAGCTGAATGGTTACGGGGGTCGGAATTTCAAGATGCGTAAGGCGAATCTCGAACATGAAATCGGACACATGTTTAGAGAGGATCTTGCAAAAGCATACCAGCATTGGGAAATCGATGTTTCTGGCAGTAGTACCGGGGACTCGCTTACAAAGATGCTTGCTGAGAAGATGAACGATCCTGATTCCAGAGACCTGGTGTTCAAGACATTCACTGATGGTGAAAGAGACCTTCTCGGCACGCTCGTGCTCCATGGCGGAGCCTTGAGCTATGATAGATTGAAACCATACAGAAAGATTTACAGCTACGGTCAGCTGAACCAGACAGAAAGAGACCTACGCAAGAAGGGAATCATAATCCGCAAGATGATGGCAAGGCTTACAGATTATGGGAGAGAAGTCGCGGAGTTTAAGGTTCTTGATTTCTTTCAAGTTCATCTGAAAGAGTACTTCTCGAGAAAACCAACACCGAGCCCTGCGAAACCAAAAAACATCAGGTCGCTTGTGGACGAAAGAGATACCCTTCTTATCGATGCGCTAATCATTGCATCGTACTTGGCGAAAAATGAAGTTAGATTGACTGGCTCTTGGGAATTTCCAAAAAGAGAGATTGACAATATTAAAAGCGCAATGTCCAAACCCACTGAGCACAGGTTCGACCTTGTCCAGAAGATGGCGAGAAAAGCAGGTGCGTACACGATTGTGGATGAAGACAGAGCAGTGCCTGGAAAGGTCGAAGCTCTCTTCTTAGGGAAACAAGATGAGGTTTCACGAAGAGTGCTATTCTCCGCTCTTGGAAGGAGCAGAGCGATTTGGGCCACTCCTGATCAGCCCACCGAGTACACTCTCAATCTAATCATATGTCGCCTCAGGGAAGCCACACAAGAAGAGTGGATCAGTATCACCGAGATGCGTGAGTGGATACGAAGCGAGTTGTTCATTGAAGGACAATCGCTCAAGTGGATACAGGTTGATGATAATCGCGTGAGGATGGCTCTCGAAACGCCGGTCCTTCTAGGACTTCTGGAAGCCGCCTACAAGGGGAAGAAGCTGGAAGCCGTGCGCTTGACTCAGAATGGTGAAGCCGTCATAGCGCGGAAGCGGAAGCCCAAGACTGAGAACGGAGACACCTTCATTGTTCTGCCCAATTTCGAGATTACTGTTTTCAGTTCAGAGATGGATTACTTCAAGCTTTACAACTTGATGCTCTTCACCATGCCTGTAAAAACGGATGTTGTTAGTACGTTTCGCATTACAGACAGGTCCATCTTTCAGGCCATCGAGGTGGGATTGCGAGAACATCAGATACTGGAGTTCATAGAGAAAGAGAGTAGCAAACGTGTGCCCAAGAATGTGATCAGGTCCATCAAAGACTGGACCTCGCAAACAACCTTCGCAACAGTGTCTGACGTGATGCTCTTCGAAACGGAGAACGAGCGTGAGCTTGAGAACTTGCTTCTAATCCGCGATTTCGGCAGCAATGTTGTAAGAAGAGTAGGGCCTACTGCTGTCATCATAGCTGGAGATATGGAGAAATTTGGCGAGAAATTGCGCAAGCATAAGTGCAACGTTAAGATTGCGGGCAAGCAGAGTATCGAGAGTGAGGTTTCGAAGGGAACTGCAATCACCGAACAGGTCTTGCTCTACGGAGACCAAACTGCAGCTGATGTGCCCCAGGACTGTGTTGGGTGTCCTGCGATAGCGACCTGCAATAGAGTTGCCCGAAGAAAAGCTCGTGCGAGAAGGTAGGTAGTTGTGACCGATTCCCTGCTTCCGAAAGCTCTGGTCGGTGAATTCTTCGGCGTGGGGAGTGTTGGTGATTCCGATCTTAGAACCCCAGTTGAGTACGTAAAGCCATTGAAACTGCCCTATGCCTTTCAGATGACAGGTCTTCGGGAGGAGGACATGATACGACAGTTCGGTGCATTAGTCGACGGTTTTGAGGAAGAAGACGACTACATTCTTGATGTGGACTTGTTCGCCTTTCGGGAGATGCTGGAGGATGACAGCTCTCTAATTCCAGATGAGGAACACGCGCATAGTTTGTACATGATGATGGACGGTGGTCACTATGAGTACTTCAAGACTCAGCAAACAGCACCGGCCACAATGTGCTTTAGTACTTTGGATAGTGACGGGAAAAGGCTTGTTTCAAAGAACATGTTCCAGTTCTATACTGCCCTAATGAGCAGAATAGCACGAGGCCAAGTTGAACATCTGAGCTCGCATTGTGACAACATAGTGCTTTGCCAAGACGACCCGGCATTGGGATTCGTGATTCAGAAGATCGAGAGCGGAGAGGTTGGAGACCTCACAGTAGATAGCATCATTCGTGCCACTGACGGAATATATCCAGCGAA
>JAUWOA010000009.1 GCA_030612365.1 Candidatus Thorarchaeota archaeon | reverse complement strand
TCATCGTGGGAGTAGATGCCGTGCATTATGAAGGACATTATGTCAGTCGCCAATGACACATCCGAGTAAATTTCCTCTAGCTTTGGCTCAAGGATTGGAACCGCTAGTTGGAGCGAGGCTTGGTAGTGTTCTTCTCGGTGTACCGTCATTCCAATGTCATGCAAATATGTCGATGCTAGCACGATTAGGCGAGCGTCATCAGTGTCACCTATGCCCTCAGCCACAACATTGGGCCTGAAGGTGTCGTCAAGAATATTGAATATCTTGATAGCGTTCCAAGTTGCCACCTCCGCATGAACAGGCCCGTGGTCTGTATAGCCCAGTCGAGAAACAGCCATTCTGTTCGCCGTTCGAAGGAAGGATTGAACCTTTGGCGAATTCTTGAGGTACTGATACATCTCTAGAGCCTTTGAGTTGGGCTCGAGTAATTCACTGACGGTGACCTCATCTCTGTTGAAAACTTGATGCTCGTTCATGACTAGGCCCCCAGGGGGACATTCTCTTGTGACGGTTCATTTGATAAGACTTGCGAAGTGGGAGGAGGGGGCTAGATGTCTCCAGCCTCTTCCTGAATTGAGAGCAGAATGCGGTCTGTGGCGCTGGTGCTCTTCTTGATGACCTTCAGATAGTCCTGTCGAGCCTTCTCGAAAGCGGCACGACTAATCCTCTGCTTCTTCTTCCTAAGAAGGAGCTGTCGGAGACCGGCCTTTGCGCCCTCGATACGTTCTTCGTGAAGCTCGAGCTGAGCTACGATGTCTCTGTATCTCGCGCCTTCGCTGACGAGTTTATCCTTCAACGATGGGAGCTGAGAGTCAATCTTTTCCATCTGCGACTTGATGTCCTTCTGACGAATCATGAACTCCCTCTTCTTGACCTTTCCTCTTCTTCGAGAGGACTCAATCTTCTCAAGATCCATGTTCAAAGTGGTCTTCTTAGAATAGAGAGTAGCAAACTCCCTCAGAAGCTCTGGAGGCGCACCCGTAGATTTGGCCTCAGCTGCAGTTGGTTCTTCTTCGCCCGAACCGGTAATTTCCTCAGGCAAATCCACTTTTCTGTACATTACATAGATGAGGGCAATGAAACCCGCCATCAGTGCAAAGAGGATAGGTCGAGCGGCAGCTCCTATCGAAACCTGGTATACCAGCACGATATTGAGTGGGTTCTCCTTTGTTGTGTTATAGACTGTGTAACTGATCGACGTGTCGAATACACCATAAATGAGCTGGTAATCGCCTGAAGTTTCTACGAGGTTGGTTGAGATTGGAAACACAATATCGATTGTATGCTTGCTGACGAGTATTTCACCGAACGTTCCTATCGGAACCTCCAACTGGCTACCTGATGGAATAGCATCGGAGTAGCTTGAAGCCTGTATAACGTAGTCAATCCAGAATGTATACGTGTGTCCGGGCCAGAATCCGTCGTAACCAAAGCGGTCACTTCTGAGATCAATCCTAAGCTCGATTGTATTATTAAACGTCAGCTCTCCGCGGGGCATCGACTCCGCAAGAGTTCCAACTTCGTCATAGATCCGGAGATTGGCTGCGTAGGCAGGTATCGTGAATGCGAAGTAGTTTTCCTTTGAAGGGCCAATATTTTCTATGCTGATAGTTTCGCTATAAGAGAGCCATCCCCACGCGTCGACTACAATTTGAGTAGTTCGTTCAGCATCAATCAACGGGGTGTACGACCGTAGCGAGAAGTCAAACTCCTCAATGCTCATCGGAGCCACATTGATATCATCAGTATCAGGAATATCGCCTTGAATAGAATCACCACTCCTGAAACTGACTTTCATAGACGCAGTCTTCAGAACATAGGGTACAGTGGGATACTTCAGATATGTAACGTTGTAGATGTTGCCTTCCACAAGATCGTGTAACGAATGCATTACCATTGTCGTCGTAAATGCTAGGGAGTCCTGAAATCCAACTGGTTCGATGAAATAGACTCTGAAGTGCATCATTCCGTTGACATCATCCAGTTGCACTAACTCAAGCTCGTTCTCAGCACTGTCTTCCGCCGACACTGAGAGGAAATAGCTCGTCCATGGTTGCGGAAGGAAGAATTCCAATGCCCCAATCGGGGCCGTTCCGTTGTTGCGGACTATGTATTGGTCCTCAATCTTCGTGTTGTGATACAGACGTGTCACAAAGCTCCTATCGACATCAAGGTGCATTCCAATGAGTGGAGTAAAAGGCCAATCAATTGTGACATTCACTATTGCTGTACTGGTGACATTGGAAACGTCAGTTGCGTTGAACCAGACTTGGTGACTTCCAATCTCGTATTCAGAGAGGTCAACCTTGACTTCCCATAAGTCGGACTGGAAGTTGTAAAATATCTGTGTCCAGTTCTCATCATCAATCCGGTAGTGAGCAGTTCGTACGTATGTGTTATCTGTCACGTTAATTTTGAACGCTGCCACCAAACCAAGAACTTCATCCAGAGCTGGGCTTTCCACAACAATGGATGGCGCTGTGTTGCCCACGAAGTCAACCATAAGGGGATTTGCCCAATCAGTGTGCTGTACGGGGAGTTCATCAAAATTCTCAGAACCTCCGAACATCAGGGTGAAAGGAAACTGTACATCTGTTGCATTGAACAGAGGAATGTCATTGGGATCGGTACTGTTCATTTTAATGATGTACTCTAGTTGTGTTGTGATGCCATCATCACTGCCATTCGCTGCAACAATCCGGCTTTGATCAGCATCCGGAAGATGTTGGAATGTGCCTATGGCATAGTCATCCCTGTAGACGATTTGACTTGCGTTAGCAGGGTTGTTTGTATTGGACCCGAGTCGTGTCAGAGTTATGACATATTCAAGGTCCTGCCCATACATTTCATGGTTAATTGTAGTGTAGCCTTCTTCAGCAGGAATGATGAAATGACGTTCTTCACCAAGTCTCATGCCGATTATTTCATCTATGTAACCCTGGAGTAATCGTTCGTCTTCTATTGGGGTTGTAGAATCATCGGTAGGAGCATCGTTCTCCTGTATCAGGGTTCCATTCCGGTCATACAGCTTGTAGTGGACAGTGACAATATCAATGCCAGTCACTCTCGTATAGCTCGCGTGCGGCTCACCTGGAGCGCATCCAAATATCAAGTCACTGCCGTTGAGACCGCTGCTTGTGAAATCTGACGTGTAGTTCTGCCAGCCAAGCGCAATCCAGCCGGAAGTGGTAGCTGAGAGTCCGACATAGAGGAGTGTTGAGTTGTGCTCAAGGTAAATGGTAACTCCAGTAGCTGAGTCTATGTAGCTGTACGAGTACTCTCTTGGATCGATTATCCCGTCAGCGGAACCATAGTGGACATCAACATAGGGTATTGAAGCGTTTAGCATCGACTCTGCATAGGAGTAGTCCTGTTGGGTGGTGTGAGCCGAAGTCGTGGGATTCCAAGAATTTAACTCAGGAATAGTCAACGCGACGCCACTGATGACAAATATCGCCAGTAACGCAACTGTTGCTATTCTTCTACGTAGCAGGCTCAAGATGAATCACCGAATTTGATATATTTACAGTATGCAGGCTCAGGTCTCACTGGACCGCAAACGTTGCGCCCCAACTTCGGGTCTGTTAAAATAGATTTCGGCAAGGAAATCTTCGTACTGTGCGTGGTTCATCCCGAAAAGTGTAAAACGGATATCAAATGAGCAGGTAAACAAGGAGATAGTCCAGTTGTATACAATCGTTATCGCCGTCATAATTGCATTCCTCATTGTTCTCCTAGCAATGCCGACCACAATCCGAACTCTCAAAGCGAGGGGCCAAGTAGGAATTGATGTCCATAAGTCCGAGAAGCCGGAAGTGGCAAAGGGGGGCGGCTACATAGTCCTCTTAGCGATTGTGACAAGTCTGTTAGTCGTCATCGGTTACACCACATTCCTCAGGACCGAGGCAGTAGACCCTGCAATCTTGGCTGCGTTGGTATCAATACTGATGGCAGGTATGATTGGACTTCTCGATGATACTATTGATTTCAAAAACAGGACAAAGATAGCACTACCACTCATCGCTTCAATTCCAATGGCTGTAATGGCTGTGGGGACGACCACCATCTCGATTCCTCTCGTGGGAGCGATAGAATTTGGAGTTATCTATCCATTGATTATTGTGCCATTGATGATGACATTCATCATAGACTCCACTAACATGTATGGGGGCATGAATGGATTGGAGGCGGGGTTGGCAACTGTGAACTCATCAGCCGTGGTTTCGTACGTGCTTCTTCTTCCATTATTCACAGGAAAAGCAATCATGCAGGGCCAGATAGATGCCGGCACAGTTGCAGCCGCTCTACTGGGCGCGGCGTTAGCGTTTCTTGTTTACAACAAATACCCCGCAAAGATTCTGCTAGGTGATGTTGGAAGACTGCCGATTGGTGCAGCAATTGCCGCGGCGTTGATTCTGGGAAACATGGATAGGCTTGCAATTATCATCTTTGCACCCTTTGCAGTGAATTTCCTGCTTTACATCCTGTACAGGATTCATGTGAACAGGACGGGGATGGATTACGTCAAGTTTGCCAGTCCCAGAGAAGATGGGACTTTGGAGGTAGTCGGCCCATTTACCTTGTATTGGGTGTTACCTCACTTTTTCAAGAACATGACCGAGAAGAAGAATGTCATTATTCTTGTCATCGTCCAAGCACTCTTGGCATATGGAGCAGTGTTCCTTCTTCTCATAGCTTACCCGTGGGGAGTGGGATTGTTTTAGTGGATTTTCTCTGGGAGATATTTGTCCACAACATAGTCCATACCATGCCTACTGAATGCCTGCTGTTCCGCCTTCCTCTGCAACTGACGGAAATCACGGATGTAGTCTTGCCACATAGAATCAGAATATCTCACGTCTCTTGAAAGCTCATCCAAGCGCTTCAGGTCAGCATTGTTTAGTGGCTCCGATGGTAAGGAGTATTTGGTTATATCATCAGCAGTGACTCCAATCCATTCCGCATCCGGAGTTGTTAACCCCTGGATATGCGCGGCGTTGGCACTGCCTGTGGAGATAACTCTTGCAATATGCATTCCCCAAGGATCTCCATCCGTAAAGACGTACACTGGCAGATCCAGATCGTCATGTAGTCGACGTATCAACTGACGCGTGGCTCGTGGGGGCTGGCCTCCCAAGTGTATCAATACTGCATTGAAACGTTCCCAAGCTCTTGTTTCAATCAGACGAGAGAATATACCTCCGGATTCAACTGCCAGAATCAACTCGGCATTGGATTCGACCGGGTCCGCAGTTACTAGTGCCGGACCTATCGGTAGTCCATCAGGACTGAGTGTGAGGTCCACATCCCGTCCTTCGTATCCCGCAACAGTGTAGCGCATTGTCACCTGACCATAGATTGACGATCGCTCCTCCGGAAACACACCAAATGCTTCTCTGGCAATGCCTGTCAAACACTCGAGATCTGTCACAGTTCGATCTGATTCGGCTTGGTCTGAAAATTCTACGCCGAATGCTTCACTTGAGTAGTAGAGGTCTCTTAGAGAAGAGGTTCTGCCAGCCTGTAGCAGTTGTTTGGCGTAGGAAGCGACCCAAACAAGTTGTGTGAAACTCTTGATATGACGAAGGTTGCTAGAGTCCCGTATGACTTGGGTATTGCCAAGCACGAATTGTTTACTCTCTTCATCATACACGAGATTCCCAGTTCCGCGACCGGGAAACTTGAGCGTTGGAAATTCCTCGTTATCGATTGATTGAACTATGGCAGTTCCGAGGTCTTTGAGGATGCTCAATGATTTGGACTGATCAGACATGATGGTCCACCTCGAACAGTCTGTGAACGAGTTCAGTTGTTGATGGAATCGCATCGCATTCTGCCAATTCCGCACTGAACTGTGCCACTTGTTTCATTGCCTTATCAAATTCACGTTTCTTCTGCGCATCGCGCACTGAACGTTCGCCCCTCTTGAGAGTTTTCTTCAGGCTTCTTCCCAATTCCCTAAGCAATGAGAGCACTTCGTGCTCGATCTCTGGCAAAGAGGCAATCGACTGCTTTCCAGTGGCTTTGAAGGGAATTCTCGTCGAGCATAGATGAAGGAAAATTGAGACTGGGGTGGTTGACCGGACCCCATATTGAACCCAGTTCACGCGCTTTAGCATCTTTGTAAGAGCATCTTCACCACTGTCGTACAAGAGCGGAACCCGGTTGGCGAATCTGTACAGTGTCGGGACATCTGCCCCGCGTGCGCCCGTACCAATCGCCGCCACGCCCTCGACAATGAATGCATTACCACTCCATTCGGTAGGCCCTCTGTTTCCGTAGGTCAGAGCTGAGGGGGCGAATACAGACTCAATTGAAGCAAGAAAGGCGTCTTTTCCAATCGGACTGAGACATTTGCCATCGGGACGACCGAGTCCGTCAAAGGAGCGAAGTGCAGAACTAAGACGAGAGAGATTTTCCCGACCAAGCGTATTCACAGCCTGCCGTGGATTGATTGCCAAGAACTTGAGAAAACGCATAGCAGTACGTGTTCCAATCCGTTGAAATGATTCAACCAAGAAACTATGAAGACTCCGTTCGCCTGCGTCAGCAACAAGCCGCCGAAGCAATTCCAAATCAGCACCATGAGGGTGCGGTTTTGATGCTGTGGTTGGCTCTGGAAGCATCTGGTGCCACCAGCCCATCCTCATTATAGAAGACCCATTGATTGTAAGTTCTACGCGTGCATGCGGAGAAGCTACCGTAGTTAATTGCAGATAGTCGTATACGCGTTCTCTCGATCGGTTGAGATCGCCTTTGAGCCGGATTGTGACTTCAGTGCCTGGACCCTCTCTCTCATGTGATTCGTCAGACAGAACCACAGGCTGGTTGTTTTCGATGTCAATGAGAAGCTGGTAGCATCTTCCAGTCGTATGACTAGTTTGAGTCACTACAATCACAGGAGAGTCCGTAGTGATTTGCCCATAGAGCGCCGCCATGGTCACTCCAAGGCCAAAGGTTCCACGCCTTTGTCGTGCCGTGAATTTATCGCCGTAGAGTACCCGGGCGAAGGCATTGGGAACTTCACCGTATGGAACTCCAGTGCCGTTGTCAGACACCGTGACCCTTACGATGCCGGACCGCTCTTCATCTATGCTCACTCGCACGTCAGGCTTCCTACGTGCCTCCTCGCATGCGTCAATGCTGTTCTCCACCAACTCCCTAACTGTCGAGTACACTGCCTGACTCGGATTACCAAAGCCTGCCATCTGGCGATTACGATAGAAGAATTCTGCAGGTGAGATGCTGCTGAATTCCCCGTGCAGGGAGTTATCTTGATTCATACCGTTCCGAATGAAAAGGCGTTCAACTTCATATTAGACGAGGTATTACAGCTCTCAAAAGTCCTCTTCCCATAGCTCCGCCTTCTGACGATTCATCTCTCTGCGCATCTTCTCAAGATACCTGTAGACTGTGCCGTGGGGAGCGCCTCCAATGAGCATATCTATTGCGCGACTTGAGAATTCAAGCCCCGGGTCAGCACCAATCACTGAAACTGTACGACCGTAGATCGAAATCTTGGTTTCTGTAATTTCTTCGATTGCTCTGCGGGTGCGACCATTCTCCCCGATTATTCTGCCAGCTACTCGCTTCAGCTGGTTCGGTGATGTCCCCACAGCGTCGCGCAATGATATCACAACTAGTCGAGTGTCCTCATCAATAAGTGAGAGCGCCCTCTTCGGACTGAAGCCTCGAGCCATAGCGCGAATCATGTCACGTGCCTTCCAGGCAAGCACAGGATCCTCGGTCTTCTCAGGACTGGTGATGGTCACAATACCTTCTGGACTTACCTCTATCTTGACATTAGTGAGTTTCTGAACCCGCTTCCTCACTCGCCCGTTCCTACCAACAATGACGCCAAGCCGTTCGGCTGGCACTCTAACAGTTTCGCTGTACCGCATCTCATTTCTCACCAGAAGAGAGAATATACTTGGTTATGATCTTAGGGTCTTCTGTTTCGACCCCTAGCTTCCTGAAGTATTGGGTTATGTTTTTAATGTCACGGAACAGGTACCGTCGAGAGCTAGTGTGACCCTTAAGCACGGCCTGGGAAACATCGATGATAACCGGCCCGTCTAGCCATAGTATATTGTACTCGCTAAGGTCTGCATGCACAAGACCGGCCTCCTTGTAACCTTGCTCGACCATCTCGATCAGCTGGTTGAAGACTTCAACTGGAGATTCTAGCTCAACATTTCTGAGTAGTGGCGCAGGAAAACCCTGTTCATCTCCGATGAACTCCATGACTAAGACATTGCGCTCAATGCCTAGTGGTTTTGGAACCCTGATTCCGGCCTCGTGATACCGCATCAGGTTCTTGTATTCTTTCATTGCCCACTGCGGAATCAGAGACCGACTTCGCTTGGCAACGCGCTGAAACCGAGGATCACCAACGATGTACTCACGCATCCAGTTGGTTTCTGCAGTGCTTATTCTGTATACCTTGACAGCAACCGAGTTGCCTTCGGGGTCTACGCCTCGATACACATTGGCCTCTTTCCCAGTACTGATAGCACCATGCAGCTCATGAATCGTCCCGCGGTTGAACAGCTTGTAGAGAATCTTCAGAGTAGGCGGATCGATTACGCTTTCAACCACCTTGAACTCATCAGCGTCTTTTCTGCGTTTCATCCTACGGCGCTCTAGCTTATCGTCTATCTGTTTGCGTTTGGTCTCAACACGTTTCAAATCGAATTGTCACTCCAGATTGCAGAGTCTATGGGAATCCAATGTCGAAAATAGCCCCGTAAGAAGAAAAAGTCTTGGAACTATCAGAACATCTTCAGATAGCCTTTCTTCTGGAGCCACTCAATCTCATTGCCTCTGTAGCGCCATACCACATCACACTTGGCATCGGTTTGAAACTCCCACGGAACAACCAGAACAGTGTCCCCAACTCGCATCCAGACTCGCTTCTTCATGCGACCAAGGATACGACCTACTCGAATCTCTCCGTCTTCACATCTTACTCTGACTCTATCAAAACCCAACATCTGAACGATGATGCCAAAGAGCTCTCCATCATCTCTCCTTGGCGTCCGCACTCGCATTATTTCTTCGCCAGTTGTGGGAGCGCCTCTGCGACCGCGCTTTCCTTTGCTTTTTCCTTTTCCTCTTGGGGGCAACTTAATCCTCCAGTTAGAAGCCAGACTGCTCAGTCTAATGGCCTCGAAAGAATACGCATTGGAGGGCCATTTAAGCGTACCTACACATGAGCGAAATCGTATGACCTTATTGCAGCAAAAAGCGGGAGAATAGATTATCTACGATTTCGCGATGGGATTCCTAGTCCTCAGTTGGCAGAGGGTATGAAACAGCTGCAGAAAACCTGTACAAATCTGGACATCTCTTAGATGAATAACGAATCGAAGACCCTTTTTCGTAGGTGTTAATATACTTCAGAGAAGAATCTGTACATATAGTGTCAATCCAGGACGAGAACCAAGTCCAAGGATGACTCTACCGTCACCATCAGTTGGCCGGGGACGCAAAATGCCCATGGAGAGGAGGTAAGACCTCAGCTTGCTGAGGCAGCCTCGATGAAGCAGGAACCGAACATCAGTTCAGGACCTTGATGTCTAGGATTGACGAGGTTTCGGGCAACGGTAGAAACGTCCGTCGATTAGCACGACATGAACAACACTGCCATTTTTGCTCTCAGGATTCAAGAGGTGATCCTCAACCTCTAGTGTTTCATACGTCTTCGAGTCCATGAGCTGAGCAGGCTGTCCACGCTGGCGAGAGATAACCATGCATTGCCGACTCTCAGATGATGGAGCAAGAAACTCAATTCCCTTCCATTTGGAACTCTTTGGATTGATTGTGAAAGTGGAGCTCTCAGCGAGATCATAACATGAGATGCCGCTCTTGCTCATGGACTGAATCTGACAGGGTTTCGTGGCGACCCTTATGAAATCACCAGTAACAAATCTGTGAAGCCTAAGCAAGATTGTGGTTCGATACTGATCCTTGCCACCTTTCTGCCCAACCAACTTGTAGTTCACTTTTTTATCTGCCAAGAACGTGCGTTCAATCTCCTCTGCAAGACGTCGACAGAGGTGTTCTGAACCAATTCGGAAATCGAGACCGTACCGGTCCTTGCTCGCCGAGGTGATGAAAGCCTTGACATCTTTCCCGTATGCTTCCACTGTTCGTTGAGTGACAATGGTGTTGATTTTCTCTTCTTCGTATTCAGTAAGTGAGCGATTGTCGGCTCGTATCTGGAGAATGGCGTTATAATAACCTCCTCTCATCATTCCACAGGTATCACAAGTCCCATGACTGAATCTGACCTCTACTGGATAACTCTCTTCGTGGGAAGGAAGAGAGTCGTGAGAGCGGCCTGATGCATTCACCCTGATGTGCAATACCCTATCGAGCCGATTCTCCTCTTCAAGCGAAATCTCAACACCCGAAACGTTGCGCTTCACGCTCCGGTGTAGCAACATCTCCAGTTGTTGCTCAATCAGCTCATCCTTAGCTGGAAGAGGCCCAGTAATCACTTTCCAGCCACCTGGCACCTTCACTGCCCCACAACGTTTGCATGTGCGAATTTGAAGCGGAGTGTCCACATGAATTAGAGGGTGCTCCTTTGCATAGCATGAAGCGCACAGTCCCTCTAGGACTGCATCTTCGCCACAGAGGTAACAGGGTGCTGGCAATGTTATCGATTGAGAAGTATCGTTAAACCTTTAAAATGTGGATGAAATGTGCCTTATGAACGCTAGACATGCTTCAAGGATGAAAACAATTCTATGTCAGGGAGTAAAGCTAGCAAGAGCCAAGGGGGTTTGTGCGATTCCTCGAAAGAAACTACATAGAAGGGTCCATCGGGAACCACCAGTTTCAGTCTTCAAGCCTGCAGGCATACCTGCCAGGGATCTTGACGAGATTCTGATAACTGTGGACGAGTTCGAGGCAATCCGACTGGCGGATTTTGAAGGCATGAGTCAGAGAGAAGCCAGCGTCACAATGCAGATCAGTCAGCCTACGTTTAACCGAGTGTTATCATCTGCCAGAAGCAAAATCGCAAAGGGATTGGTTCAGGGTGATGTTCTGCGGATTGAGGGGGGACGCTATCTTCTTGAAGATGGCTCAGGAGTATTGGAGTGTATTGATTGTAGATACGCACTTGACATGAAATCGGATGACAGAAGCTTCTGTCCCAAATGTGGTTCAACCAATCTGCGATGGAACAGATGGGAAACCGAAGATCTGGACCCTGCATAAGCGGATGAAAAGTAACCGAGATCCATCTTCATATGTCGAATGCACTTACAGGCGCACCCACTGTGCGTGTGGATGGCCTTCTATGTATATCACGGCACTCTCATGAACAAAGCCAGCATCTATTGCTGCTTTCACGGTAGTCTGTCCAATCATATTCGCAATCGTGGCATCCTTGAGTTGCACAAAGCACTTCTTCATGTCCACGAGTTCCCCACCATAGAACTCCTCGCTGACCTTGAACTTCAGATTGCCCTCGACTAGAGTGCGTCCCAACAAGTCCTCATCACAAATTGATACGAGTAGATGATCATGGGTTGCTCGAACTCGCATGTAGACGGACAGCATTGAAAGATCACCTTTGCTAGACGGGTCTGATAGCTGTACGAGCTCCACACGCACTGCAATGCAAATAGTAAGCGTTTTTCTCCTTGCCTATAGTTGTGTCTGGTCGTCCACACACGGGGCAAGTGACGTAGGCTTCTATGTAGCGCTTCAGAACGTCCTCAATACCTTCAGCAGTGAACTTGCCTTGGAAGACTGTTGTGCTCCCCTCGAAGTTTCCCGCAGTGGCGAGTTGCCCCGAAACGAATTTCATGACTTCTTTTCCAGGCCGGTTCAGAACCATGATAATCTCTTGGAAGTTCTGCCAGATGCTTCGGTTGCCCTGAACTATGAGCTGCACGTTGGGAACCTGGAATCGCTCACCTGATCGCTTGAAGGCATCTTCCGGAATTTGGCTTCTTGCTCTATCGAGAAGGCTATCATAGTCGTCCATGAGTTGACTCACACCGTTTCTGCTATTGAAGGTTCTGCTCGTGTCAATGCACTATGTATCAATGGGTAAATAGTATCCAATCTTCACTTCGCGAATCTTCTGTTGATCCATGAGATCAATGACCTTTAGTGTGATAGCGGATTTGCTACTACCTTGTTTCTCGAAGTGTGATACGATATCCTGAAGGTAGACGCCATCCGGCGATACGTTCTTTTTGATGAATTGAAGAATCTTTTTGGCCAGCGTTCTAGGGGATTTGGCCTTGCTAGTCGAGGCCGATTTCTTGCTCTTAGCCGGTTTGAGGGTTTCTTGGACATCATCCGTAGACTCACTCTCACTGGGAGTTGAGATACCAATGCGAGTGAGAATAGCTCTATAGCGCTCCAGTTGATGAAGTGTCATGTAGTTTGCGTCATCCAGAGTCCGCACAATTTCGGGCACTATGTAGACCTCACCCTCATATTCCCGTACTTTTCCTACAATCATTGCAAGTGTGTTGGTTTCAACTTGTTCAAGTGATTGTGTTTCGCCCCACGCTTTTGCTCTAATTGTTTCAGTTCCGTCATCGATTGTTATGCTGGCGAAGCTTCCTTGGCCCACATACTGACGAACTATGAAACCCACTAAAACGACACGCCGAAGCTCGACGCCTTGAGTAGACACAACGTGATGACCATCTTCTGCGTTATACGTCCCACGAATAATGTCAGCAACTGATGTTCGCACGGCAGTCATTCGTTCTTGCATTCAGTAGTCCGTCCTTGGACACTAGTTATTGTTCAGCTGTATAAACCATTCTCTGAGGCCAGAGAACACTTCTCAAGCAGCAGGATAAATTGCAATGTTTGATGAAAATGATTGTTTTGATGTCAAAAGAAATCGCTCAACGCACTCTGTTTAGTCGACCCGTGTAGTTCTTCTAACGCTTTGAAGAGCCTATTGAGTGTGCTCTGAACGCGATCCTCACCAAAGTCATGTTCCGTGCACAGAATCCGCTTTATCGCATCCGGCTCCGGATCAGGCCATTTCAATTTCTCTATCTTTAGCGTGGGCGGATTTAGAAATAGTTCTCTTATTTCCTCGTAAGGGAATCTCAGCTCCATTCCTTTCTCAGATTCGATCTTCTCAAGCGAACCATACTGTTTCACTAGCTTCAGAGCTGTTTTCGGACCGACACGAGGAACCTTCTCGTTGTAATCAGTGCCGATTAGAATGGCAATGTCCACTAGCTGTTCTCTGGTGATACCCAATAGCTTGAGGTTGAGGTCTAGGTCTATGACCTCGGGGTGTACTGTCTTGTAGGCCTTAGATCTAGCGACTTTGCGACGACCAGAGATGGATAGGTTGCGAATCATTCTAGGGCAGTTGTATAAGAGAGAGTCATTATCCTGACTTGCACTTGCCCATACGAAGCCTTCACGAGCCATCTGTGCTGCGAGTGCTTCCCCTTCAGACGGGGCTTGAATAACTGGTATCCCCAAGGCAGTGAGCAAATTCTTACTCTCCTCAATCATATCAGAAGTCAGTCGTGAGCTGGCCTGTCCTGCTTTCCGGGCGTCTTCAATCCGCCCCTCCGCCTTTGCTTTCTCCCATGTCTTGTAGGCAGCCTTTCTAATTTCTCGCCTTCGCTTCACCTCATCAGCCTTGAGTTGCGGTGCCTTGCCATCAAAGACATAGACCGGGCGAATGCCGCTTTCGAGAAGATTCACATTCCGGTAAAACAGCCCACTCAAGTGGCTCGTTACTTGGCCGCTTCGATCCATCAGCGGAGTGCCATCTGGCTGCCTAATGCCTGAGAGAAACTGATAGAGTGTGTTGAATGCATCAACGGCAAGCTCTCGACCTGCTAGGTCATTCAGTGTGATTGTTTCTGCTCTGATTATGTCACCGAGCTTTGTGCCCATCAGGTTTTCGCCTTCGTCCGGTCTGCATCCAGTGTTTAGTCATAAGTTGTTCGCTTCTCTAGAGGTGACTGGCATGCCGCTTCGCTAGGTTTATAACAAATCCGCAAATGAAAGCCAGAAACTGGTCTAAGAAGAGACCTTCTGGTGATATTTTGTCAAGTATGCAAGCGATCAGATGTACTTCGTGCCACGGGTCGATTTCACCGCACGAAGGCAGTGTGAAATTCAACTGCCCATCTTGTGGTGCATTCGTGATTTGGCGATGTGAGTCTTGTAGACGTTTCTCGAATAAGTACAAGTGTCCCAACTGTGGATTCGAAGGGCCATAGATAGGCAGCGGTGAAGCAGAATGGCAAGAGTAGTTATCACGCTAAAGATTATGCCAGATGGCATTGATGTGAATATGGATGACTTGCTGGAACGCGTAAAAGGCGCCATTCCGGAGGGCACTGATGTCAGAGCCAACGAGGTTATTCCAGTAGCGTTTGGTCTCAAGGCGCTCAGAATGAACGTAATCAGAGAGGAATCAATGGGGGGAACCGACGACATCGAAGCAGCCATAACCGCCCTAGATGGCGTTGCGCAGGTAGAGGTCGAGATGGTTTCACGAATGTGATTATGAGTTCAACCATTGGTAACATGATTACGTAAGGCTACGATAGCAGGCAAGTTAGAGTTTATATTGGACGCTAGCGCGCGGCGGTCATATAACAAGAGTTGTTACATACCAGAATATATCGGTGGTAGAGAAATACTCTTTAGCGGAAAACTAGGACAGAGTAACAAGACGGCATTCATTGAATAGGGATTTACCGTCCTTGTTTCTGGACTGCAAACTCACATTATGGAGGTTGCGTTTAGCTAATGGTCGAGATTGTTCTAAAAGTTGCAGAGGCTGAGCACAGGGATATCGGGCGATTCATAGTAAGAATTGACGCGGTATCGATGGAGAAACTGGGTGTTAGGACAGGGGACATAATCCAAATCAAGGGTAAAAGAGCAACCGCTGCCATCGCTTGGCCAGCCTATCAAGGCGATAAGGGCCGCGAGATCATCAGAATGGACGGCCGGATTAGAAGAAATGCAGGCGTTAGTTTAAGCGAGAAGGTGACAGTTTCCAGAGCTAACGAGGAACCCGCGCGCAATGTCATACTTGCCCCAACCTCTGTTCCAATCAGACCCGAGCCCAGATTCGAGGAGTTTGTGAAAAGGAAGCTGCTTAACTGCCCTGTAACTCCCCAAGATACTGTATTTATCCCAATTCTAGGACGGGCGATTCCCTTCAAAGTCACATCGATAAAACCTGCTGGTACCGTTGTTGTTCAACATTCAACTATACTTACGATTGCCGAGAAACCGACCGGCGATGTCATTGGTACATCGATGGTTACGTATGAAGAGATAGGTGGTCTTTCAGACGAGATCCAGCGCATTAGGGAGATGGTCGAGCTTCCCATGAAGCATCCAGAACTCTTCAAAAGGCTGGGAATCGACCCTCCGCGCGGACTGATTCTCCACGGCCCTCCGGGTACGGGAAAGACACTCTTGGCTAAAGCCGTGGCTAGCGAGTCAGAAGCGAATTTCATTCACATCAACGGCCCTGAAATTATGTCGAAGTTCTATGGCGAGTCAGAACAGAAGCTTCGTAAGATCTTCGAGGACGCAGAAGAAAATGCCCCTAGTATTATCTTCATAGATGAGATTGACGCGATTGCGCCCAAGAGGGAGGATGTGCAGGGAGAAGTTGAAAGAAGGGTTGTCGCACAACTTCTCGCAACAATGGACGGCCTCAAATCTAGAGGCCAAGTTGTAGTCATTGCGGCCACAAACAGAGTGAATGCAATTGATCCAGCACTGAGAAGACCGGGCAGGTTTGACCGCGAGATTGAGATTGGCGTCCCGGATAAAACGGGAAGACTCGAGGTACTCCACATCCATTCAAGGGGTATGCCTCTTACAGAAGAGGGTGATCTGCGCGTTGATCTTGCAGCATTAGCTAGTAGAACACATGGGTTCGTAGGAGCCGATCTTCATGCTCTCTGCAGAGAAGCCGCAATGAAGGCATTGAGAAGATACTTGCCAAAAATTAACCTTGATGAAGAGGAGATACCACAAGATGTGCTCGACCAGTTGGAGGTCACCAACGACGACTTCCTCGGAGCACTACGGGAGATTCAACCGACCGCGGTGCGAGAGGTATTCATTGAGATTCCAAATGTGCGTTGGAGCGATATTGGAGGGCTTCAAGAGGTAAAAGACACGCTAATCGAGGTTGTAGAGTGGCCTCTCAAAAGACCCGAAACATTCACGCGCCTAGGAATTTCACCCCCAAAGGGAGTACTCATCTATGGCCCACCTGGTGCAGGAAAGACGCTCCTTGCTAGAGCTGTAGCAACGGAAAGTGAAGCGAACTTCATTAGCGTCAAAGGCCCAGAACTGCTCTCCAAGTGGGTGGGTGAGAGCGAGAAAGCGGTCCGTGAGATATTCCGAAAAGCAAGAACTGCAGCACCAGCAATAATATTCTTTGACGAAATTGATGCAATTGCCCCTACGAGAGGGAGGAGCGCTGGAGATAGTCATGTCACTGAGAGAGTCGTTAGTCAACTCTTGACAGAGATGGATGGCCTTGAATCAATGAAAGATGTGATTGTTCTAGCCGCGACAAATCGTCCAGAACTCATAGATAGAGCTCTTCTCAGAACTGGCAGGTTTGATCGGTTTGTCTATGTGCCGGCACCCGACAAAAGGAGCCGACAGAAGATATTCGAGATATATACCAAAAGCATGCCACTTGACGAGGATGTAGTAGTTGAGAAACTGGTGGAAATGACCGAGTACTTCGTTGGTGGCGATGTCGAGGCGCTATGTCGGGAAGCAGGCATGCGTGCCCTTAGGGAGAATATGGATGCTGAAATCGTTTCAATGAAGCACTTCAAGGATGCATTGAAAACGTTGCACGCATCTGTCACGCCGCAGATCCTTGAGAACTATGAGAAAATGGATAAAGAGCTTCGAAGGATTTCTGTGACGGAAATGACTCAACGTCCTGGAACAATATGAATAACGGAAAGTGATGATGAATTGGCGACTTGGACAGCAATACCGCTTAGGAATTTGGTGGTAAACATACTAAGGAAACGTCATGGAGTCATCCTAGAAGATGAGCTCAGAAGGGCGTTGAAGAAGGAGATTGGCAAAGAACCCAGTGAGGCTGAGCTTAACTCGGCTCTAATGCAGCTTGAAATCAACGGCCTCGTACATGTCAGTCAAATCACCAGGACTAAGCGTCGCATAGAAGTCGTTGGAGAGGGCAGAGAGTTTCTTGCAGTGGATGAGGACTAGTGCGGCTTGGCGCCAAGGTGAGAATCCTATGCCTGGTAAGAGAGTCCTAGCAGCGGGAAAGTTTGACATTCTACACCTTGGACATCTTGCATACCTAAACCAAGCTAAACAACTAACAGGTGAGGATGGCGAGCTAGTAGTCGTTATAGCGCTCGATAAGACCATAGAAAAGCAGAGAGGCGCTCCGCCAGTCTTCCCGCAGGAGCAAAGACGTCGAATTGTTGAATCCTTAGAGGCCGTTGATAGGGCGGTTCTCGGATATGATAATGAGGATCAGTCCGTCATTGTGCATGACATCAAGCCAGATATCGTGGCTCTTGGATATGATCAGAATGCCAATACAGACGCCATTGAGGAGCGGCTGTCCAAAGCCGGACTGAGCACGAAAATTGTCAGGCTTGAGAAAATGAAAGCGGACGGTCTTTGCTCATCTACACTAATCAGAAAGCGAATAATCGACTACTATAGAGAGAATGGCAGAGCCCGCTAACTACTCAGATTATTAGCTCGCCACGTGCCTCTGCATCATGCCGTTTGGTAGCTAACCGTTCTCTACGGTCAAATGTGGCCTTCCATAGGAGATAGGAAACTCCAGTTAGCCCTATCATTAGTGCTAGTCCACCCAGAGCCCACCATCCGGTCTTGAAATGTTCTGAAAAATCTGGTAATGGCCCTGCAATGAAGTAAGGCCAGTTGATGAAGACTCCGATAGTATAGAGGAGAGCTACCAAAGCAATTTGCCTGAGATAACCCATGGCTTGTTCATCATCCTTGAGAAAGATTGCAATGGGACCTAACCAGAAGACATACCATGGCATTTCCCAACGGAAATAGAAGAGGATTGCCGGAAGCATATAGACATAGAGCGGCACAAGAAGATTCAGTTTCTCTCGCCAAGAGGCTTCAATGAATTTCTCCTTATGGGGGAAGTATTTCCCCACTGTGAGGAGCATGAAAGCTGTGTAGATTATAAGTGGAATCAATGCTGGAGGCCAGAGATACGTCACTCCTGCAAGCGGACCTGTTGTTGGCGACGTGAAGAGCAATCCGGGATACATCGGATTGACTATTTCTGTGCTATACGCAGAAGTATTGAAGAAATGTGACATGAGCGAATCAAAACTGGCTCCAAAAAAGGTGAAGGGAATTATCGTTAGCAGAGATGACAAGAAGAACCAAATCGACGCACTGGGGGCGGCCAAGAACATCAATGGGAATGCCACTCCAGAGTAAATCTTGGTCTGCACCGACAAGCCCAGGGTGAGCATCGCTTTGTTCATCTTACCCTCTTTCTGCAATACTAATGCCATCAGAAGGAGACAGTCCACAATTGGCTCCAGCTTCCCTCCGCCTGCAGACATCACCAGACCGTAGATGAAGTACCCAGCGAAGAATAAACGAGCCCATTGCACTTTGTAAATTTTATCACGGAGCAAAATCGCAATGAGGACCAAGTTCAGGTTGAACACAAGCACAAGAACGAAGTTTATCCAGAGCGGCTGTAGTTCATTCACACCAGGAAAAAGCCAAGTTGCGATTGCAAAAAAGATTAGTCCAAACACAGGATACTCGTAAGTAATGTTGCCAAGATATCCTGGAAGTACGTGTTCACCATCGTTGTAACCCCACTCTGGGGGAAGCGCTTCAGCCAGCTCTTGGTCTGTCATGTTGTATACGCCGAAGCCATATATCCAGAATGCTTCTCCGTACATCTCATTTCTGTTGCGATCACGTTCGATGACCATCGCATCTGCAATAGGGATTGCAAGTATTGAGATGACAAGACTCAGCACGAGGTACTTTCTGAACTCGTATATGCTTAGAGAGATTGCGCTGAGCATCTTCTTGTAACCGCCATGCCAGAATGGGTGTTTCGCAAATCACCCCTATCGCTGGTAATTAACCTTTTCTAACTTCGGGGAATGACCTATAGTATTCATTCACTGAGTTGCAGAGAACGAGTTATGACAATGGTAATATATAACGCGTAACCGAGGTTTACTCCACATACGATTCATCTTGATTGAATCTTCATATCGGGCTATTGGATAATGATGACTAGGAACGTGAAGACATGCATCAGACGAACATGAACAGGAATGCCCATGCGCTGGCCTTCTGGATTGTGTTGCCATTCATAACAATGGTATTGGGCATCCTCTGGCAGCAATACGTACACTCCCTGATGGATGCCTACACATCATATACCCTAGAATCATTGGTGCTAATCCTGCTCATTCTGCTTGTGTCGCGGATATTCTTCCGAACGATTAACTCGGAATACAATGGCCGAGTTCTATTTCGGATTGGATTCATTTGGGCGATTCTCTTCTTCGCATTCAATCTAGTGTACAGACTCTACTTTCTTGCTCTTCCACTGGATGGCGTATTGTCTGATTACGATGCATTTGCAGGTCGTTTCGGCCTTATCGTGCTGCTTGTGGTTTTCCTCTGTCCACGTTTCTTCGGACAAATTCCTGAAGACGACCCAGACCTAACTAGTATGCCCATTGGCAAGATGGCAACTATTGGTTTGCTCCCATCAGGAATCAAGATAGCATACTATAGACGGAAAGGTGCAGAGATAGGTGAGGGCGTTTCAATGGGCCTGCTCTCGATTCTTGAGTGCAAGAAGGTAGTGATTGGAGATCATGCGAAGATAGGGATAGCATGCATGATCAGAGCAAACGAGTTCCATCTTGGTAGATATTCAAAACTTGGAATGCTCGTGATTATCGATACACACAAGGTAACAATCGGAGAAGAGGTCACGATACAGGAACAGGTCTACATCGGAGGCCTGAAGACTGACAAATCAGTCATTGAAATTGGAGACCTATCCATGATATTCTCGGGTAGTGTGCTGAACCCCACGCATTCAATCAAGATTGGCAAGAGGGTTGGCATTGGAGGCTACAACTACCTCTTCACTCATGGCACATGGCAACCCATTCTGGATGGATTTCCAGTGGCTTTTGGACCAATCACGATTGAAGATGGTGTCTGGTTTCCATGGCGAGTGTTCGTGCTACCTAATGTGCACATAGGCAAAGAAGCTACCATTGGTGCAGGCGCTGTTGTGAACAAGGATGTTCCTGCACGCGCTCTTGCTGCAGGAGTTCCCGCAAAGGTACTTCGCAGAGATGAAGAGTACATCAAGAGGTTCACGGACGCAGAAAAACACGAGATTCTGAGGAATATACTAGTTGACCTAGTTGGTTATCTTAGAATCGAAGATTGGACCATTGAAGACCCCAAATTTGAGGAGAGCTATGCGGCCGCCGTATTTAGAACTCCTAAGGGCCCCTCATCAAAGGCTGATAACCACATTCTGTTCATGTTTGAGAACACAGATGACATATGGAGTCTAGTGAAGGACAGGACTCTGGTGGTGTCACTCTTCGCAATTGATGAAACACAGAGGAAGCAGTTAGAGGAAGAAGGCAACTGGTGGTTTGACCTCGAAACCAGCGAATGGGGCGGATTACACACAAATGTAAGCGTTATGATGAGCGGTTTTCTGAGCAGATATGGTCACTGGCTCAAATACATGTCTTAGATTGATGGTGGAGAGAGCTTGAAAATCTCAAAGAGTGACTACTACAGGAACGAGATGGACATACCCTATGATCCAGGTATAGGATTTCAGATCGGGATGAACCTCAATCTGATTCAGTACATCCCGTACCAAGTCCGGGATAAGTTTGTTTCACTCGTGTCCATCATGGGGAATCGGTCTTCAGGTGAGCCAAGGAGATCATTCCCAATAGACGACCTTGCGGACAGGTTGGATCCCACTACTAAGGAGAAGAGAGAATTCTGGGACAAAGACTTTGGTGTATTGATGACTCATGATGTGGATACACGTCTTGGCTATAATTACGGACTTGCCAAGTTTGTTGAGATTGAGAAGCAGATGAACTTCGTGTCCACATTCAATATTGTGCCCAAATCCTATGAATACGACGTTTCAAAACAGCTAGTGAAATCGCTATTAGATGATGGCTTTGATGTGGGCATTCATGGCCTTCATCATGACGGGAAGTTCGCATATCTAACACCATCGAAGCAGAGGGAACGAATCAAAGAGGCTGCTTCCATTGGAAGAAGGTTGGGGGTATCAGTTCTTGGTTACAGGGCACCTCTACTACATCGCACCAAGCAGATGGTGCGGATCTTGACTGAGGAGGGTTTTCATTGGGACTCCTCCTTTCCTGATACCGATGCATCAACAACCGGCTACGCCTCTACTGGGAGTAGAACGATCTTTCCATTCTATCCGCTGTACTTCAACGGAACCGAATGGCAAAGAAGCGGCATGTTGGAATTCCCAGTTTCAATGCCTCAGGACTGGACTCTACTCTACTACTACCGCCTTTCAGAGCAGTCCATGCTGAAGGTCTGGAAGAAGAAATTAGACTACATCAAGTCAAGAGGGGGTCTCGCAGTGTTCGTGATTCATCCGGATCAAGAAGACTTCGGTCATCCAAAGCACCACAAGGCATACAAAGAATTGCTATCCATCATCATCGAGGCGGACCCGGAGATTCTCACGTCAGCAGAGCTTTCAAAGAGATGGAAAGCCAAGTTCCCTTCTGCCTAGCCCAAGTAGGTGGGGCATGGCCAGTTATCACACTTCAGACAGTTAACGCATTTCTCTGGATCAACTGACACCTTGCCTTCGTTCAAGTTCAGAGCTCCGTGTTCACACTGAGGTATGCACGATCCGCAGGCCTGACAGAATACTGCCCTCTGCACGGCACGACCGATTTGGCCCGCTAGCCGCTCGATTGATTTTTCATCATTACCTCTGACGACGAGAGAGCCAGAGCTGAACATCGTGATTGAGTTCTCTCCAGATTTGGTCCTCAACGCACCTAAGCTCTCAGAAACTTTCGTGCTGCCAAAGATGGGCATGACTCTCGATACACGGTTGAGGTCTACTCCCGCAGAGAACTGCCCCTCCAAGCTGAAACCTGAATCTTTGCATGGTGACACGCCTTTCACAATGCTAAGGTCCAATTGGTCCTTGGGTCCTTCTCGAGTGCTCTTTATGTCGAGTCCAAGATTTTCAGCCAGATTCTGTTGACCCTGAGGAAGGTTCTTCCAACGCCAGAAACCATGTTCCGCCCATCCATCTGCAAACCCGTATCGCTTCGCCCAAGTTCTAAGCTTCCCCGTCCATCGCTCATAGAGGCCAGGATGGGTTTCACGTATACTATCCAATTCTGCCAGAGGGGAAGAGGGACAGAGGTAACACCCCATTCTGTGATATCCTCTGTTGTAAAGGGGGTTGAATGGCGCCTTCTCCCTGAAGATGTACAGCCAGACTTCCAAAGCGTTCCACTTCTGAATCGGATTAGCGGACTTCTGACCGGGCACCCAAGGGTTAGAAGATACGCGGGATTCCTGGGATCTTTGGAATGACTCCAGTTTCCTTTGACCCATAAAGGTGAGCACATGTCCGCCCAGCTTTTCCGCTATCGACTTGGCTGCAGGACCCAGCTTTAGGACCTTACAGCACCAGCGAAAGTCTCGCGCGGGGGGACCAAAGACATCAACGGATTCCCAGAACTGTTCTCCCGAATCATGACCTATTATTGCTACATTGTGGGTTTCTGCAAACTCCTCGATATGGCGGATTGTTTCAGGAAACTCTAAGCCGGTGTTCACGAAGAACATGGGCGGACTAAGGCCCAGAGCCTTCTCAACAAGAAGATAGACCACGAGTGAGTCTTTACCCCCGCTGAACCCCACGACCACAGGTGCATCCTCTCTCTGCGCCGTGCGCGTGATGAAATTGATGGCTTCTTCTTCAATCAAAATCAGATCGTTCTCATTGGCCTGCACAGCATCGTCCCATGATGATGTCTTGGGATTGATGTTTGGAGCACTTGCGTCAGCAACGCCGCGCATCTTGACTGCGTAGCCCTTCTCCTCGCGCGCCATGTCCGCCCCGCTCATTCTCGCGATTCCTGCGCCAACAACGACTCCATCCGAGTCCATAAGCATGACTTCATCATTTTCCTTGATTCCCGAGTCGCAACCAGCCACCCCCGGGACCATGAGGTTAGCTCCATCCTTGAGAAACTTCAATACACCATCGTGAAGCGAAACCCATTTCTCCCTCGTGAGAGCCCCGATCCGTCGACCTCCCTCGAGTGTGAGCAGGAATGTGTAATTGTGTTCGGGAATATCGAATCGCAGTCGGCCCAAAATATGCCCATCGACCACTACTTCATACATTGCGTCCAAGGATGATATCTTATTCATCACGATAGTCTTGTCAGGAGGGAGAACTCTCTCGCCAATGCCTTCACCGAATTGGCGATTTATCGCCAAGATAGCACGCTCAAGGTGGCCGTCCATTGCTGGGAATGGATCACCTGGGGGAGAGATGGGGACTTTTCGAGGCATCGACTTGCAGCTACTGCATTCCGTTTCCTCGAATCGTGGAACATTGCACTCATCACACCAAAACAACCGTATCTTGCCTAGATATGGTGCATGTCCTCTGCGAAATTTCCTTCTTGTACGGCTCGTACTACGCAGTTGCATCGGCCCCCATTCAGGCTTTATGATATGGGAATGTCCAGATTCTTGAGGGTCTTCTTAGTGGGTTGACCCGTTTTGTCCCAGCCCCTCAACGCATAGTACTTTGCAAGCATCTCCTCAAGATGAACCACACGATTGCGAGACCCCCCTTCTGAAAGAGCCGTGGAGAATCTTTCTGGTAACCTATCATCCTCTGCAGTAAGACCCTCGCGGAGGTTGAAGAGGCGCTCTAGATTCCAGATTCGTTCACCAAGGGCGAGTAAGGCGGAGCCATCTATGGGCAACCCAGTGCAGGCAGCCGCCATATCAGCGTAATCATCAACAGTCCAAGCGAAGTTCGTAAAACGACAGACCACAAAGGAGTCCATTGCAGCAGAGAGATTCTGGAAGAGAATGACAAGATCCGGCTTCCCCTCAGTTTTGTCACGGTCGATTCGGACTGGGGAGCCCATTATCTCTGGACCAATCAAGTAGGATCGTAGATGGCATCCCCCACGGTTGGATGTTGCGTACCCAAGAGCGTGACCTTGAGCTCCTCTCGGATCATATGCGGGAATTTCAAGCCCCTTAACATGCATAGCAAGCTCAGGTGCACCATATCGCGAAGCAAGAGTACGGGAACCCTCACCCAGTTCTGCACCGAGACCTCGTGCAAGCGCGATATCCTCAATCAGGTCAAGGATTCCTGTCGTGTCACCAAACTTGAGAGGGGCTTCCATTTTGCCCTTCTGAACGAGCTCCATGGCACACCCGATAGTGCTTCCTACCGATATTGTGTCAACACCCAATAGGTTGCAGCGGTGATTCACCATCGCAATCCATTCTAGGTCGTTAATACCGCACTGAGGACCAAAGGCCCAAATCGTTTCGTACTCTGGGCCTCCAACCTCTTGACCATAGGCAGTACTGACGCGCCCACAACCAATGGGACATCCGTAACAGTTGTAACGCTTCACCGAGAGGCGCTCCAATAGCTTCTCGCCTGACACTGCCACAGCATCATTGAAGTTTCCCTCTTGGAAGTTAAAGGTAGGGAGCATGCCAAACTCGTTTATGACATTCACCAACACTGGAGTTCCGTAGACTGGAAGTGCCTTGCTTGTGACTGGGTTTTTCTTAATGAGTCGCCGTGCACGCTTCACCGCATCGCTCAGTCGATCACTATCATATACTGCCACGTCACCGGTTCCACGGACGACAACAGCCTTCAACTTCTTGGATCCCATCACTGCGCCTACACCGCCGCGTCCAGCAGCTCTATGCAGGTCGGTCATGATTGCGGCGAGCTTGACTTGGTTCTCGCCAGCAGGCCCTATGCAAGCAACCTGAGCCTTAGAATCGGTTTCTTTGAGAAGATCCCCAGTAGTCACAGCAGTGTCTTTTCCCCATAGTTTCGAAGCATCCCTCAACTCCACCTCGCCATCATTAATCCAAAGATAGACTGGTGAAGATGAAGCGCCCTCGAAAATAACGGCGATGTAGCCAGCCTTTCGCAACTGAGCCCCGAAGTAACCACCTGCATGTGAGTCGAAGATGGTGCCTGTCAACGGGGACTTGGTCACCACAACAAAGCGTCCAGCAGTAGGAACGGATGTCGCAGTCATTGGGCCCACAGCAAAGATGAGCCAATTATCCGGGGACAGTGGATCGATCCCGGGAGGCAGGTTCTCGTAGAGGAGTTTCACTCCGAGACCTCGTCCCCCAAGATACTGTGCGAAATCATCAGAGGATATCTGGTCCCTGCGAATGGAACCATCAGTCAGTGACACACGAAGAATCGCTGCATTGGTATAGGTTTGCTTTGACAAACAAGATTCCTCCTAGTCGTTGAAAACATTATGTTCACGGTGGGGACATGTGAGACATCGTTCCTTGTACCAGAGATAGACCTCTTTGGGTTGCTTGGCCATACTAGCATGACGGCTTGGGCAATCCCAGCATGGTCTATCTGGTTGCATCCACGCATCGCTATATTGGGTCCAACGAAAGTCTTCTACAATGGCAACTCCCGCGCTAGTTCCGAGACGGTTGGCGCCTGCATCAATCATCTTGATTGCATCCTTGAAATTGCGGATACCTCCAGCCGCTTTCACGCCCATGGAATCGCCAACTGTTTTTCGCATGAGCCTTACATCGTGTGGAGTCGCACCCATAGGACCAAAGCCAGTTGATGTCTTGACGAAGTCTGCACCAGCCTCTTTCACTAACAAACATGCTTGACGCTTCTCGTCGTCAATCAGAAGACCGGTTTCTAGAATCACTTTCACATGCGCGTTTCCTGACGCTTCTACTACAGCTTCGATGTCTTTGCGGACAAAATCATAGTTCTTATCGCGGAGAGCCCCAACGTTGATGACCATATCGATTTCATGAGCACCCAAACGGACAGCCTCCTTAGCTTCCATGGCCTTCACCTGTGTTAGATTAGCACCTAGAGGGAATCCGATAACACAACAGACCTTTACGGATGAGTCCTTGAGTAGCTCTGCAGCATACTCAACATGTGTAGTATTGATGCACACCGCAGCAAATTCATACATGAGAGCCTCTTCACAGAGCTGCTTGATTTTGGACTGCTTTGCTTCAGGCTTTAGCACTGTATGGTCAATCGTTTTGGCCAGATCTTCAACTGTGAGGTCCATGAGAGTGCCTCCGGTTTTGGAAAACATCTCTCACCGCTATTAATCCCTTCGAAATGAAGAGAAGCTAGACGGTCACCTCGAACCAAGATAGCTTCGGATGTCGTCTAGTACTTCTTTTTGAAGTCGCAAAACATCGTGAACCTCGATTTCTTCAGCGTCCTTGACGACCGAGTTGAGCTGTACTACCGTTCCCACAGCGTCAATCCTTTCGAAGTCAACGGGAAACTCAACTTCTGCGCCTTTCACTATAAGCTCAGAGCGGGTTGGATGGAGCCCGATTCTAATGCTCCTTACGATTCCGATTCTTCGCGCTCTATTGTCAAGAACTTCTTTTCCTAGAAGACGACCGGGCATGCTCAGTTCGTAGAGCTCTGCTTCGATGCTGGGCATAGACTCCTTGGTAGACATAACATCTCGACTCCTTGTTCCAAGATGCAGAAGAAGTAGGAGGCTTTTTACAGTGAGTATTATCAATGAGCGCTGAATGGCGCTTCTGCCTATATGAGGAAAGACTGTTGGTTAAGAGAGCGTCCTTTGTCGATTTGCCGCTTGTCAAAAAGGATAGTATTGAGTATAGGTCATATCAGGTCAATATTGCGGAGATTGCTGAGAAAGAGAGCACGATGGTCGTGTTAAGCACCGGACTTGGCAAGACAGTAATCGCAGCTCTTATTGCTGCTAAACGCTTGAAACTCCATCAAGACAGCAAAGTACTCTTCCTTGCGCCATCTAGACCTCTTGTCGATCAACAGGCTAAGTTCCTTAGACGAGTCCTCGAAATTAATGCTGATTCAATTGTTTGCATGACTGGGCAGGACTCACCCGAGAATAGGCGAACCATTTGGGCTAACTCTCAAGTGATTGTGATGACGCCTCAGGCATTGCAGAATGACCTCGTGCGGAGAAGCTATGATCTGGCTGAAGTTTCATTGATTATCTATGACGAGGCTCACCGTGGAGTCGGCAACTACGCATACACATTCATTGCTGAAATGTATGAGAAGCAGAGAGAGAACGCTCTGTCACTGGGAATTACAGCATCCCCGGGGCATCAAGCAGAGCATATCAAGACTGTATGTGACAACCTTCGCTTAGTTCATGTTGAGGTGAGGGATGAACAGAGTCCCGATGTACGTGACTATATCGTTTCAGTAGAAAGCACAATCCGATACGTCACTCTTCCCCCAGAGATCGAAGTTCTGAGAGACATCCTATACTCACTGTTGAACGACTACATCGCTCCAGTCGTAAGCAATGGCTTCTCGCTTCCTGACGGGCGTAGACTCAGCAAGAAGGAGATACTGAAGGCTCAGGGCGAAGTGCGTCGAGAGATTGGTTCCTACACCAAGCCCCCTCGTCAGCTCTATTTGGTCATGCGTAACCTGACTGCATCACTACGCATTGTGCATCTACTAGAATTCGTTGGTACACAGGGACTAGCACCTACTCACAGGTACATCCAAGGGATGTACGAAGAAGTTCGCAACAAGAAGAGCTCCAAGGGTGTCAAGGACCTAATTTCGCGCCTTGAGTTCAAGCAGTTTGAGAACCTGCTGCAAGCAATGGTAGCGAAAGGATATCGCCATCCTAAGGCGGATGCAATTCTAGAGATAGTCAGTGAACAGCTCTCTGTCAATCAGGATTCGCGTATTTTGATATTCACGCGCTTTCGTGACACGGCAATCGAGATCGTTGAAACACTGAACCAACTAGACGAAACTCGTGCTAGTCGGTTTGTGGGCCAAAGCACGAGAGGCTCAGACAAGGGACTCAGCCAAAAGAAACAGGTGGAAATCCTTGAGGGGTTCCGGAACAACGAGTTCAACGTCTTGGTCGCCACCCAAGTAGGAGAAGAGGGCCTAGACATTCCAGAGTGCAATCTTGTTGTCTTTTACGACTGTGTCCCATCTGTTGTGCCGTATATTCAGCGGAAAGGAAGAACAGGACGTAGGGCTCCAGGGCGCGTAGTGATTTTTGTAGCAAAGGGAACACACGATGAGTTCTATCATTGGAGCGTGATTAGGAAGTTGAAGAAGATGCCTGACGCCTTGAAAGAGGCAGAGGAAGAACCAGATGATAAGCAGACTAGCTTGGATGATTTCGTCAGCGAAGCTGGTGAGGAGTCGAGCATTCCCAGCACAGGGGCCGCTCGCGTGTCTAAGACAGACGATACGATAAGGCTCATTGTGGACTCTAGGGAGCTTCCTACGGGTGTGGCTCGGGAGCTTACACGTCTAAACGTCGAAATTTCAGATGAAAGCTTGAAGATTGGGGACTACATAGTTTCAGAAGACGTGGCTGTAGAACGGAAGGAAATGGGAGATTTCATCCAGTCAATGATCGATGGACGACTCTTCGACCAGCTGGTAGCGCTCCGCTCAGCCTATCGGAGGCCGGTGCTTATCATGGAGGGAGAGCAGCTCATTGGTTTGAGAGCAGTCAATCCAGCTGCAATCTATGGCGCGCTAGCATCCATCGCAATTAGGGTTCAGGTACCGATTATCTGGACACGGAATGCTGAGGAAACTGCTCTCGTTCTATATCGCATGGCGCACCTTGAGCAGATAGGCGCAAAGAAAACTCTCAGAACAAGATCCGGAGAAACAATGGGAACTGATGCTAAGTCACTGGAGTACATTCTGTCAGGATTCCCGGGGGTTGACACAGTCATCTCGCGTGCGATTCTAGCAGAGTTCGGAACCTTAGACAAGGTCTTTTCTGCAGAAGAGAAAGATCTCCAAAGGGTCAGTGGAGTAGGGAAAAAGATTGCATCTAGAATTCGAAGGCTGCTTACAACCAAGCATCCAGATTACAATGAGAGCAGTGAAGAGGATTCTTGATTGCTCTAGTAAACTTCCGGATTCTTTCCAACGCCCTTGCTGTACGCCTCTCTGAGCCTGTCTGTGACGCTCCGGTTCAATTCCCAGTATCTCTTATAGTCACCATCTTCGAGCTGAATGACACTCAGGATTCTATACATCCTTGCATAGACTGCCGGGTCAATCTCAGCGACCTCTTTGAGTGTGTTCTTTGCCCCTTCGCTGCCCTTGTTTGCATAGCGATCCCGCTCACTGAAGTCATCAGCGAGCTGTTGAGTGCTATCATCAGTGGGTAAGTCAAATCCCAGGTTCTTCATGACTCCGACAATATCGAGTAGCCGGTCCATATCGAGGGGGTACCGCTCCGGGAGATTGTTCATGTCCCCAGTGGCAATGAAGATGTTCTCTGCAGTTGCCCTCCAGAGCTTCTTCATGATGTGCGTACTGCCGTTACCAACCGGTTCGTGGCCGTCTTGCTCGATGAGTCCAGCTTTCTTCAATTCCTTCAGGTGGTAACGAACCGTCTGAGGCTTGATTTCCTTCTGATTCTCTTGTCGCCCTAAGAAATCGCAAAGCTCGGAAGTAGACATTCGCTTTGCTCTGAGTGCATGAAGAATCTGTCGACGGCTCTCTTCATTGAGCGCGTGAACAGCGTCCACTGCTTCCTGACCAGTCAGGATCTTCAGAGTGTCCAGTTTGTGTTCCTCCGAGATAGATAGTATACTGGCTCTTAGTACTATAAGGATTCAGAAATGTCCCTTTTCGAAGAGATGCTTCACCGCCGCCATTGGCCTAATAGCCTCCGGCGGTGGTCTGATGTTTCTCAAGTTCGTGCGTTGCTATTGCCTTCTATACGGGGACGTAAATCCACTGACGCATATCTTGCAGACAGGGCACTCTCTTGATCAATTGTTTCTTCAAAAGCTTCCTAAGTGCGTAACGGACCGTTCTAGGAGCAAAAGACACTTTGTCCAAGAGCTGCTTGGGTGTCACACCATTTCTCCCACTGCTTCGCAAAATATCGAGGACGATCATTTGGCTCTTAGTGAGCTTCATGCCTTTCAGTTCCTCGGCGAGTTGTTCATTTGTCATCAATTATTGTTCACCTACTTATCCAAGTTAACGATTGTAAAAATTACAATACATGTGCTTTTGCCGCAATCAGCTATATTAATGTATCGCAGTCTGGAGTTTCGTATCGCGGGCCTTCACCGCGGTAGATTCTTGGCTTGCAGAGTGCTATCGACCTGCTGTTATCAAGGTAGATTGTGCGAGTTGATGAGAGCGTGCGCCGCAGATATCTGTGGCAAACTCTTTAATGACGCAGACAGACTCTACCATCGAGAAACGATGAAGAAGGCCGCTCTACTTGCAGCAGGCGATTCCACAAGGATGATGCCACTTTCAGCGAATATCTCCAAGCACTTATTGCCAATTGCGGGAGAACCATTGATCTTTCATAACCTTAAGGCGCTTCGCAATGCCGGCATCAAGGAAACCCTGATTGTCTACGGCTACCGAGGGGAGGACCTCCAAGAGGCCATAGACTCTGTGGACTGGAAACCGATGCGTATCTCATGCATTCTGCAGAAGGAAAGGAAAGGCACAGCAGATGCAGCTCGGTATGCAAAAGGATTCGCGCTAGATGATGACATCATATTGATGTACGGCGACGTATTGAGCGGGCCCGGCACTTTCAAAGGACTGGTAGAACACCACAGAAGAAGTAAGCGAAGTCTTACCATGACAATCAAGCCAGTTGATGACCCCTCTGCTTATGGCATCGTTGTCGTAAAGGGGGGGAAGGTAGTCGACCTGATTGAGAAACCAAAGCCGGAGCAGATGGTGAGCAATCTGATCAATGCAGGGATTTTTGCTGCGGGGCCCGAGATTTGGGACGCGATAGATAAAACTCAGCTCTCGAGTCGAGGAGAACTTGAGATAACAGACTCGATTAAGATGATGATTGATCAGGGGAAGGTAGGCGCGTATGAGATTCCGTCGTGGTGGATGGATATTGGCAAGCCTTGGGACCTGCTTGAGGCAAACAAGCTGATTCTGAATGATGCGACTGGGTACATCTCAGGGGAGGTTGAGGAGGGAGCTGTACTAAAGGGAGAGGTCCTTGTTGAAAAAGGGGCCACCATTAGAAGCGGAGCGTACATTGAAGGTCCGGTCTACATAGGTAAAGGTTCAACCATCGGACCAAATTGCTACCTGCGTGCACACACTTCAGTGGGCAAACAAGTCAAGATTGGAAATGCGGTCGAGATCAAGAATAGCATAATTATGGATGGCACCAATGTTGGTCACCTCTCGTATGTGGGCGACTCAGTGATAGGTCGCAAGGTGAATTTCGGTGCAGGAACGATAACGGCGAATCTAAGACACAACAACAAGAGTGTGAAAGTTTCTGTCAAGGGTAAGAGAATCGATTCGGGACGTCGAAAGATGGGTGCAGTCATTGGTGACAACGTCAAGACAGGGATAGGTACGCTGATTGCACCGGGGATTGTTTTACACCAAGGCTCGCGCACAGGAATGGGCGTTATTGTGGGCAAGGATGTACAACCAGGAAAACTTGTGCTGACTGACCAACCCAGAACGATAGTTGACGTGCGTCAGGAATGAGGGAAAAACTGTGCCCACAGCCCGTTTAAGGGAGTTTAATGCGGTCATAAAGGACATCAGGAAAGTGGACGTTCTCTTTGGTTACTGTTATCCCTCAACATACAGAGTGGGGATGACTGGACTTGCCACTCACATATTCTACTCGATGTTGAACGCCCGTGAAGATACGTCGTGCGAACGCTACTTCAGGTACGATGTTCCCTCACCGGCTCATTCAGTAGAAACCGCACGCCCTCTACATGATAATCACATTGTGGGCTTTTCCCTCACCTACGAGGAAAACATTCTTGGTATGATTCAGATGCTTGACTTTGGAGGCATTCCCGTCTTGGCGAGGGATAGAGAGGACAAACACCCCATCGTGCTCGCGGGAGGACCTGTTGTCAATTCGAATCCTGAGCCTTACGTTGATTTCGCAGATGCTTTCGTTATTGGTGAGGGGGACCTTGTACTACATGACATAATCGATATCGTACGGGAATCTATCTCAAGGGAGGGTGCTTTGGAGAAGATTGCTCTTCTGAAAGGCATCTACGTTCCAGCTGCTAATCCTTCTTCTGTGACTAGGCTCATAATGAAGGATATTGATTCAATCTTTCATCCGACTGCGCAGATCGTTCCAGACGTCCCCGTTGGCGCCAAACTTGAACCTGTATTCGGCAAATCCTTTCTTCTGGAAGTGGCACGGGGATGCGGTCACTCATGCAAGTTCTGCCTGGTTGGCCACATCTGTCAGCCTAGAAGGGTCAGAAGCATTGGTCGTCTGAAGGAGATTATTGAGATTGGGCTGCAGGAAACTCCAGTGCGCAAGATCGCTCTGATAGCATCCTCTATTGGCGATCTCAAGGAGCTGGAAGACCTTGCGGACTGGATTGTAACGCAGGAACTCCAAATGTCAGCTCCATCGTTAAGAGCGGATATCGTCACCGAAGGTTTGCTGGCATCTTTGGTCGCCGGTGGACAGCGAACACTCACAATTGCTCCTGAAACAGGATCGGAGAGCTTGCGGTCTGCCATGGGCAAGGGACTGAGTGATGATGCTATTGAGAATGCTGTGAGTCTGGCGGCGCAGGCGGGCTACAAGGCGATTAAGCTCTACTTCATTGTAGGTCTGCCTGGAGAAACCGATGAGGATGTAGAAGCAATTCCAGAGATGGTGAAACGCCTGTCCAGCGGAAGACGTTTGCGAATCTCAGTAGGTATCAACCCATTTATACCGAAAGCACAAACGCGACTTCAACGCAATGCGCAACCCCCCATAGAGGTAATTCGTCACAAGATTAGAACGGTTGAGAGGGGCCTGCGAAATGTGCCCCGCGTAAATATGGAGTCACTTGATCCGAGAAACGCACGCATTCAGGCTGCACTGTCACTGGGAGATAGATCCATCGGGAAAGTTATTCGCAAAGCTGCGTCGTATGATGGACTCAGCGGGTGGAGACGCGCCGAAAAGGAAACAAACACCCCATTCTTCTCATTGGCGAATGATGTTCAGCGTCTTCAAGGAACTCTTCCGTGGTCAATAATAAAAAAGCAAAGATAGCCTAGTAAGTAGCTGGTGCAAAGGTGGACTTACAATGAACGACATCCCTCAGGCTAAGGTCTATAAGGCGTTTTTCGAACTCATCTATGGAATGCACCGTTCTTAATTGCGGGATTGGCAAATTGGTGAATATCAATGTCTGACGATGAAAAGTTCCGAACCGCATATCCTGCACTAAACAAGGAACTGGCATCAGGAACTGCCAAGGTTGGGATTGACGGGGTCCGCACAATGTCAGAGAAAACCGATACTTCTTCTACTGAGAGATTTCTGCCAGATGTAGTGGACTACATACGGCGATGCGATACCATGGATCAAGCAGTTGAGATTATCAACTACATGCTAAAACGTGGCGAAATCAATACGAAGCAAGCGCGAGAATTCAAGTCGCAACTAAAGGCACAGGGCCTTAGAAGTTTCGGAACTAAGAAGGAAACGGACCATTATCTGCATCATGGGGTCAGTGAGTGATTTACGTTTCTTCTAAGTAATTTAGAAGCACAACATGAACTCCTGAGTACAATTTGATGATACTTGTTCAATGCCATTCAGAACTCTCTCGTGGAGCTAGCAATCGCAGGAATCTACGAGTATGCGTATACACCTCGCTCCCGCGCCCAACCTATCGTCTTGGTATCGCACCGCTTCAGTTCTCTCTCAGGAAATTCACTCAGAAGATTCCATCCAAGGTCAAGGGTTTCCTCAAAGGACCGATTCTCGTGATCACCTTGATTGATGAACTCTTGCTCGAACCTATCTGCGAATGCGAGATACTTCTGATCTCGGTCTGTGAGAGCCTCAGCGCCTACTACTGTAACGAGGTCTCGAAAATCCCTTCCTTCAGAGTATCCATAGTAGAGCTGTGCTTGAAGCTCCTTATGATCAAAGCGTGTCATACCCTTGCCAATGCCTTCCTTCATCAGGCGGCTCAGTGATGGACCCGGATCAATTGGCGGATAGATGCCGCGTCTATGAAGGTCACGGGCAACAATCATTTGCCCTTCAGTGATGTACCCACTAAGGTCGGGGATTGGATGAGTCATGTCATCCTGTGGCATTGATAGGATTGGCATCTGAGTGACTGTCCCTTTTCTGCCCCTAATCCTTCCGGCTCTCTCGTATATCATGCTAAAATCTGTGTAGAGATAACATGGGTAACCACGCCTGCCAGGAACCTCTGACCGTGCCGCGCTTATCTCGCGGAGAGCTTCCGCGTAGTTAGTCATATCCGTAAGAATCACGAGAACGTGCAAATCCGCTTCATAGGCCAGATATTCTGCTGCAGTTAATGCAGCACGTGGCGTTATGATTCGCTCAATTGCAGGATCATTTGCGAGATTAAGGAATAGTGCGGTATGTTCGAGTGCGCCAGTTTCCTCAAAGGAATTCATGAAAAACTGTGCCTCAGTCGCTGTGATGCCCATCGCTGCGAATACAATGGCGAAATCGCTCTTTTCCCCAGGAATTTCCGCCTGTCTAACAATCTGTGCTGCAATCCGGTTGTGTGGTAGGCCAGAGCCGGAAAAAATGGGAAGCTTTTGACCCCGGACTAGAGTGTTGAGCCCATCAATGACTGACAATCCAGTCTGAATCGGTTGCCTAGGGTACTGTCTCGCATATGGATTGATTGGGGAACCGTTAATGTCCCGGTGGTCCTCAGCCGTGAGCGGCGGGCCTTTGTCCAAGGGATTTCCAGAGCCATCCAAAACACGCCCGAGAATCTCCGTTGAAACCGGCAGTTTCAATGTATCACCGGTGAATCGTACAGCAGTCTTATCCGCATCAAGACCTCGGGTTCCTTCGAACACCTGGATGACTGCCTTTCCACGACCAGTTTCAAGGACAGTCCCTGTCAGCATCTCTCCGCTTGGAGATCTAATCTTGACTACCTCGTTGTATCCGACGTTGTGTGTATGTTTCACAATTAGGAGAGGACCACGTACGTCTGAAACTGTGCGGTAGACAATTGAAGACTCCTTTGTCATTGGAGGAAGCACCAACGGAGGTCAAATAACCCGTTTGAAGCTCGTAGAAGACGCGACGTTTTAAGATTTACGTACTCCAAGTTGAATTTCTTCAGAGCCATGGCGACAAATGAAAGAATACAAGGACTGGAACCAATATCAAGGCTCGAACTATCAGTGACTGCCCTCTTGTCGTAAGGTCGTTTGATGTAGGGGTGAAGTACAAAATGGCCCCAATCAATATGCAGAGGGCCATTAGCGCATCTCCCAAGAAAACAAGGAGTGCAATCAGCTCGTTGTCCGCTATGCCGACCAAGCCTATCCAAGCGTAAGTTGCGCTCTCCAGAGTGATTGGGACCACACCGGCCACCTCCGCAAGGTTATCCAAGATGAAAGGGCTGAGTAGATACAATGCGATTCCCATGATGACCAGTGTCTTGCTCAGACTATCGCTGAGTCCGGTCATGTAGATCATGAGTCCGATAAGCACGAAAATCAAGTATCCACGAATCGAGAGGGCGAACGTGATATTCAATACAAAGCTGATGAAGTCCGACCAAGATGTGAAAGGCCCGTCAAACACGGGTTGTTGGAGCAATTGATAGGCTGTACTAGATGGATCCATGGACCTCACGGGTGTGCATCGCAATATTGGAATATATTCACCACTAAAGATAGACCTCTCAACATCTCTACCCGATTCATCTCAAATGTTGGTGTGCTCCCTGCCGATAAGTGTCACTGCACCTACTTGCAAACTGTTGAAGACTCATTTCACTCTACAACGCCGGGCATTAACACTCCAGAACCATCAGGTTCTGTGAATAGCGACTGGAACTCCCGATCAATCCTGTCGTCTATCGCATCAATTGTTCCTTCGTAGGAATCCCAAGGTATAGTCTTCATTCGTGCGATACTATCGAGAACACTGAACTCCAGAATCCGCCTTACACTCACACCCAGCTTTACTGCAGCCGCCATTTGTCTGGAGAACTTGACGATTGTACGCAGCATCCGGTAGGTTTTCCCTATTGGGCAATAGGTGTCTATCTCATGTAGGGCGCTTTGGGTTAGGAAGTCCTCCTTAATCATCCGAGCCGCTTCAAGGACCGCTCGTTCGGATTCAGGTAGTGCATCAGGCCCCACAAGTTGCACAATCTCTCTCAGCTCTTGGTCCTTTTGGAGTAGTGCTAAGGAATCCCTCACCAACTCTGGCCAATCAGGACCCAAGTTTTCCTTGTGCCATTGCTCGAGTGTAATGTGATAGAGAGAATAGCTAGTCAGTACGTTGATTGCTGGGAAGAAGCGCCTAGCAGCGAGGTCTTTGTCCAGAGCCCAAAATACCTTGACAATTCTGAGTGTGGCCTGAGTAACCGGTTCTGAGAAGTCGCCGCCAGGTGGTGACACAGCACCACAGATTGTGATTGACCCAAGCCGATCATCGGAACCTAAGGGCTTGACTCTACCACCACGCTCGTAGAACTGTGCAAGCCTCGACCCAAGATAGGCGGGATAGCCTTCTTCTGATGGTAGCTGGCCTAGACGACCAGATATCTCGCGGAGTGCTTCTGCCCACCGTGAAGTGGAATCGGCCATGAGTGCAACATCAAAGCCCTGGTCTCTGAAGTACTCGGCAATGGTTACACCAACGTAAATTGACGCCTCTCGAGCAGCAACAGGCATATTGGACGTATTCGCGATAAGGACTGTGCGATCCATCAGAGGCTTTCCACTCTGAGGGTCGTTCAATTTAGGCCATTCCTCAAGAGCCTCGGTCATCTCATTTCCGCGCTCGCCGCAACCAACATAGACAACGACTTGGGCATCAGCCCATTTCGCAAATTGATGCAGAGTGACCGTCTTGCCAGTTCCGAATCCTCCAGGAATCCCTCCTGTGCCGCCTTTTGCTAGAGGCATGAAAGTATCGATTACTCGCTGCCCGGTGAGGAGGGGAGTATCGAATGCAACTCGTTCTTTGAAGGCGCGTCCTATACGTACGGGAGTCTTCTGCATCATTATGACTTCATGAACAGTATTATGCATGTCTTTGACTTTGCAGATTGTTTCAACTACTGTATGCTCTCCCTTCGCAACAATCTCGACTATCTCCCCCTCTATACCCCGGGGGATCATGATCTTGGAAGTGATTATTCCAGTTTCTGGAACCTCGCCGATTATATCCCCGGGAACAACATTCGCGCCAACCTTGACTACAGGAGTGAATTTCCACTTCTTCTCCTTGTCAAGACCCTCGACTGTGAGTCCCCTTGAGATGAAATCGCCTGAAATCTCCTTCAACTCTGGCAGGGGTCTTTGTAGGCCATCATAAATGGCCCCAAGCAAGCCAGGGCCGAGTTCCACTGATAGTGTATCCCCAGTTGCAGCAACTGGTTCCCCAGGAGCTATGCCTGATGTTTCTTCATAGCACTGTATAATGCAGAAATGTTCTCCTACTTCAATCACTTCGCCGATGAGCTGCTCTTTGCCCACTCGAACTACTTCATACATGCGAGCCGAGGGGAGGCCACCCGCCTTGATGACAGGCCCTGCGATGTTCTCGATATATCCGATGTCAGGCTTCATTGCTAGCTCCTCTGGAATTATCATGCTATAGTTTAATCTCAATGCCAACCGCTCTGCGTATAAGCTCCTTCAATATCGTTTCATACTCGCCAGTTGGCCCGTATCTATCAGGTATCAATAGAATCACTGGTACGGGAGCTTCTGAGAGTTCAAGGATTGTGTCTTCAACCATTTTGGCAAGGGGCTCAGTTATGATAACCAGCCCCATCTTTGGGTCTCTGAAGTACTCAAGCAGCTTACTGCGAGTTTCCTCAGGAGACTTGGGCATGAAATGTTGGGTGGCTCCCACCATTCGAAGACCGGTGACTGTGTCCCTATCACCTATTACAGCAATCTTATCGCTAACCATGAAACTCACTCAGCAGTCGTGGTTCGAGCTGTCTGCTGAAATTTCGCTAAAAAGCGTTTGCAAAGTATGTATTCTGGTATGTAAGGGAAAATGCTATGGAATATGCCACTTACACCTTCAGTGGTCCATGAACTGAGCTATTATGTCGTCCTCTTCAATCAAGGTCCAACAATAGTGACATTTCAGCACTGTTGGCCTCTTGGACACTACTTGATACTTGGCTTGTATGGGCTCTCGCTCCTTGTTGGTGACACACCTCTTGTTGGGACACGCAACGACGTTCGTTATGCTATCGGGGAGTTCCACTCTTGTCTTCTTGACAACTTCTCCGTCTTGTATGATATTGATTGTTGCGTCAGGAGCTACCAACGCGATCTTGGCCAGCTCAGATTG
>JAUWOA010000060.1 GCA_030612365.1 Candidatus Thorarchaeota archaeon | reverse complement strand
TGACCTGAGCACTGAACTCATTCATGCATCCAATGGAATGCTGGTACGCCATGAGTCTGACCGAGTCATTCTCCTAAGCGAGATATCCAACCTTAAGTTAAGCTTGAACAGGTATCTTTCTGGTGATGAAAACGCCGCTCGGAGAGAAAACCTGAGCCTTCGAACTGCCCTCATGAAAATGCCGGAATTCCAGCTGCTAGCAGTTATTCAGAGCGAGCGTAAAACATCATATGGTTGTCTTTCTGAATTGTCAGGAACAAAGAAGGGCAAGGTGCGCAAATTTGTTAAAACCCTAACAGAGAGCGGGTTTTGCCACGTTGATAAGAAATCAAGGCCTCACGCAGTTATCTTTGATCTGGCCCCATGGAATCCGAGTAGTTCTCCTGAGCATCAGACATTTCAATCTCAGAGTACAGCTTCTTTTCAGCAGGTGCCATTTGGACATCTTTAGCACCTAGGTGCCTAGCAATATTCTGAACACGCGGTGTCGTGAAGCCAAGCATCAGCTCGTTCAAAATGACAACGGGCACAACGAACGCCATCATTAGTATTGGAAGACCTATTATCCAGAAAACGCTAGTAATGGCATTTAACGGTGTAAGGGCCCGGCCATCAACGAAATAGGGTTGTACAAAGAAGTGCACTATGCTTGAAAGCGGGAGTGCAATCATTGAAAACCCTCCAAGTAAATTGCTGAACCACCGGCCGACTCCTTCGGTATCTGGGCACCTACGGACCTTGAGCTGGCCCTCCTTGAGATGAATGACAATCCCAGAATCATTGAGAAGCCAGGTGGGCATGAAGAACGCTAAGGATACAGGAAGAGCGATTGCGGCACCTATGATTGCAAGGAGAGGAGTAATGGCTAAGCCAACTTCACCTGCGAGACTTGCGGGGGGAACAAGAAAGCAATCACCAAGCAAATAGATTGACATCTGACCGGTAGAAATGGCGAAGAGGGCAGGTACTGCAGCTCTTCTTAGGATTCGATCAGCACCAAACCTGTCACCCAGTTTCATTACACTCTGTTCATATGCCGAAGCCTTGAAGACCTTGTGTAGAGCCATGAAAACTGCTGCGAGCGGAAGAGCCAAGACCAGATACTCTATGAAGATAACAGGGAATACGACAACCAAAACTGTCCAAACATCTCCTGCCAATGTTTCGCGTGTGATGGCTGGGACTAGGTCCGCTCCTGGATATGCTCTAATAATGTAGCCCCCCAGCGTGTTGGCTAGCAAGAAAGTCAGACAGATACCCATAACCGATAAGATAGCCGGTACCACGAATCTAAGCTTTACTTCGTTCATGAACATGCCTTGGCTTTGGTTTTACAATCAGGTTTGTAAGCGTATTGGTAGTCTAATCAATAGCAGAGATGGTTCCAGTAAAGAAAGCGACTCTTCGGTTCATCATTAGCTCTGAAGAACGTCGTTTCCCCCCAATTCTCTAGCCATCTTCTTTGAGTTGCCGCCGATTTCGACATTTCCAATAGGGCATATAGGTATTGACAGGGTCTTGCAGACGCAGCATCTTGGACTACTCATCAGCATAAAATTCGGTGATGCTGTCCTCTTCAATCTTCGAGGGTTTATGACGAGCTCGCCATTCATCGACAGGCACCGAGAACTTCTTCTCCACTCTTGACCTGTGAATTGTGTTCATCGTGCAGAATGGGATTATCCTACCGTCGGGCACCGCGTAGTTAATGTCACAATGCTGTACACGTTCAAGGTCGAAATTCCAAACATCTTGAAAATGCATCATGCCAATCATGATTACGTGGTTCATGAAATCTGAAAGGGTCAAGTAATCGCCTGTCTTCAGGAATGCTTTCGTCAACCGACTGAGCATGCCCTTATCTTTGACATAACGAATACCTGTCGCAAGCTTAACCCTAGCTCTTTTGCTAGCGCCTTTCTTTTTGTCTGCATAGAGGTTTGAGATGTCCACGAATAGATCGATAAACTTGTCAATATTCATCAAGTCAGTAATGGGTCTATAGCTTCTGTCGTCGTCGATATAGATGAAAGTAGACATTCCGCAAGCGAAGTGTGTACAAAGTTCAAGCTGAGGAGTATTCTGCATGAAACCCAGTCCGCGACCCAAAGGCATCATCGAAGGCACAGTGAACCATTCCGAGGCAGGTATCTGACCTCCGGTTTGTTCCTCGATTAACTTGATAACATCGGGGATTGTGATTCGCATTTTTTTATGCGCATCTTGATCAATTCGACCAGTGATACTTACAAGCTGGAAGTTGACACCGCGAACCACATCGCGATTTTCCACAGCGAAATCAATGATCTAACCAATTTCGTCATCATTCACACCGCGAACTACTGTCGGGACTAGGACAATGGAGAGATCTCCAACCTCCCGAGCATTCTGCATTGCTTGCTTCTTTATGGGCAGAATATTGCTGCCTCTGGTTACAATGTGCGGCTCCGGTGTAACGCCGTCAAACTGCATATAGATCGTTGAAAGGCCTGCGTCACAAAGCTCTTGCAGGTACGCCTTGTTCTTACCAATTCTAATGGCGTTGCTGGCAATCATAACATAGTTGAATCCTAGCTCCTTCGCCCATTTGATGTATTGTGGCAGGTGCCTGCTAACGGTTGGCTCTCCACCCGCAAACTGGAGCGCAGGAGGACAGACTGGATGATTCCTTCGAAGATTTCTCATCATCTCAAGAACTTGTTCTGGTGAGGGTTCATACACAGTGCCTCCTTCTGCAGCCACTGCAAAACATATTGGACATCGCAAGTTGCAGCGATTGGTGATATCAATTAGACCAAGAGCTGTATGCGACTTGTGTTCTGGACACTGACCACAGTCTTCAGGACAGCCCTTCACGGTCTTGGTCCTGGGATTGTCCAGGCCCACTGTCTTATACCACCGCTTCTGGGCCTTTCTCCACATATCTGCGTCGCCCCAGTAAACGTCAATGAACTCACCGTGTTTTTCACAGGTCTTCTTGTACATGACTTTGCCATCCTCTTCATAGAGGGTAGCATCTATCACATTCACTTCATCATGCTCCAGGTAGCACTCAGGACAAATGGACTGTGTCGTGTATGGAAGTTCTCTCTCGGGATGTAGCTCAACATGATATCTAGAAACGTCCCCATGAAGTCTCCGCTCCTTCGGAATTGGCTAGACTTCATTAGTTACCACAGTTGCTTCACTCCATCCTTGAAATTCAGCCCCCACTGAATAAGGCCGTCCGACCCACAAAGGTCTGAGTTTTTACGATATAACTCTTGTCCAATATTTCGAATAGGCCAAGTAAAAGTAGGAACAACTTCTGAACAGAAATTTCTGTTGCGTAACGAGCATCTACAATAATGCTTCACGTATTTGTTCTATTCAATGGAACCTGCAACTGTCGTAAGCAAACGTTATTATGCGCGATTGTGCGTCTTACCTTCACAACCGCTTGAGGATTGTACCATGGAGTCTGAAAAACTTCTAATTGTGGGAGTAATAGGCGTCATTATTGTGGTTGGTCTTATTGTCGTTGCCAGCCCGTATTTGTTCTTGACGCCTACTGATGGGAACAATGACAACAGCAATGGTTCCACTGGAAATATATCACGTGATGCAGATCTGCTTGGCCTCTCTCTTGAAGTACCAGATTGGAATCTTTTGATGTCTGACGATTCCATAATCACAATGCATGAACTTCAAGGCAAGTTCGTTATTATTGATTTGATGGCGACTTGGTGTAGTCCTTGTGCTTCTCAAAGCATTGAACTGCTTGAGATCTACAATAGTATTGATTCTGACTTGTTAGTCATCATCTCGCTCACGATAGATGACGCAGAAACGATTGAGATGATGGCTGATTATAAGACGAATAATGACTTGCCATGGCCACACGGTCTGGATACCAGTGATGTGTTTGGTGATTACTTTTCAGTATCATCTATTCCAACATTGGTAATAATAGATGACAACGGGTACTTCCGGTGGCTTCACCCTGGTTTTTGGATTGAGAGCGGTATCACCGAAGTTCTTTCTCAAATGATGCCATGATTGCTGAGTTGTTGAAATAATGATGCAAGGAGTAGTTGAACTGGCCATTTTTTTGGCAGGTGCTTTCACAACTGGGCTCTATGTGGCTCTCTCACCGTGCTTATTCCCGTTGCTTCCGCTATTTCTAATCCGAAGCCTTAATGCCACTGATAGCCGAAAGCAGAGTCTTCTTGTGACTGGGGTTCTTGTTCTGGGTTTGATTACATCTCTGGCTGTACTATCACTCGTCACGACTGTGGTACAGGCATTCCTGCTGAATCACTTCACAAACCTTCAAGCGGTGATAGGAGGCATAATTATATTCTTTGGGATACTCACAATGTCGAGAACCTTGCAAAACGCATTGCACCTTTCCAGCTTGGCTCCAAAAGTTCAGCCGGGTAATCCAAAGAGCCTTGCAGGTGTTTTTCTAGTAGGGCTTGGCTACTCATTTATGGCAGCTCCTTGTGCATTCTCTGCAATTGTTGCCATCCCAATCATCTTTGGCGTTCAGTCGAATCCGCTTAACATGATTCTGATGTTTGTTTTCCTTTCCATGGGGGTTTCGATTCCTTACCTGGCAATCGCATTAGTCACTGGTGAAAGTAGAACGAGGATGACTATGTCTCTGCAACATCACACACGCAAGATTGAGATTCTGGCTGGAATCTTGTTGATTGCAATTGGAATCATCTTAATACTCCCTATCTTTGGAATCACACTACTGTACTGATGACCGCGTTTCACAAAAAGAGATTCTCATCCCGAGACCTGAGTATGTCAGCTGCAGTACCACCCCTCAGTTTGTATTCAATACCTCTAATCAAGGCAACTGGGATTCCTTCATCCGCTTGGCCCATCACAAGTTCTGCCGCAGAGGCGAGTTCGTCAGCTAAACAGACAAGGGAAGACCGCAGCTCTCTACCGTATAGATCCTTTCTGCTTTTGCTATCCGTAAAGGGGGACATTCCAGCGACTCCTATCGCAACATTGGTAGCCCCTTTTCTCCAGGGTCTGCCTTGAGTATCACATATGATTATGGGTAAGTGGAATCCAAAAACCTTCGAAATTTCAACATGAAGTTTGCTGGCTGAATCATCTGGATCCTTTGGCAAAGCAACGAATTTTCCTGTAGGAGCGTTGCTACTGTCAACGCCTGAATAAGCAGTGATAATTCCTTGTTGAGTTTGTGTAACCAGTACGGATGTTTCTCGAATTATCTTGGCTGCCTCGCGAAGAGCAAGTTCAATTTTCTCCGGTTCCTGACCCGTTATTTTAGCAATCGTTCTTGCCTTGTCCGAGATACCCCTTTCTTCTATCTTGAAGACTCTTCCTTCTGCAACTGACACAATTGAATGTGATACAATTAGAATATCTCCCGGCTTCGGTTCTTGAGTGTCTGCTTGAAGGGTCGCCAGTATCAACTTAGATAGGTCATCCTGCTCCTTCACCAAAGGCATGCCCCTGATTGGGATTATCTCAAGACGTTGAGCTCGCATGAATCTATCCCTTCTCTTCGGTAGATTCTGTTTCGCCAATATCCCTTGTTTCAGGTATCTCATCCGGCGGTAGCTTTTCAATTACAGGTTTGCCTCGATTGATATCTTCGCCTAGTTCTGCTTGTAACCTCAGCTCAATGGGTATTGCTTTGTAAAGTAGAACTCCCCCGATGACATTGATGCATGCTTGCACAATGTTCCAAGGAAAATACAAGATTGCATCTGCAAGAGCAAGCTCGAAAGTTGCCGCGTGGAAGAAGGGTGATAAAATGAGTGTTGCAAAGAACATGCCTACCGACCTGAACAGAGAAGCAGTCACAACCCAAACGAATGCTTCTGTCCATTCACTCATTTCGCGTCTGCGTGTGATCTTTTTGGCAAGGATTATTCCGAGAATCGTAAGCAATTCAGCTACGCCCTTGAATGTAGCACTTGCCATCTTTCCTCTATATGCAATGGAAACCCACATGATGAAAATGGTGATAATCGAATAGAAACCACCCAATCCGAGAAGAACAATCACTAAAGGGATTCCCGTTGGGTCGAGGGTGAAAAATCCAACAGTCCGGATGTCGGTGACCCCAAGAATGGGGTAAGCTTCAAGCATAATGACCATTGCACTGAACAGAGCTAGAAGGGCTATGCTCTTGGAATCCTTGCGAACCGGACTGATTCTTGGCCATTGCATCGGCGCAGTATTCCTCCTGATACACTAGTTCGAGGGCTTGGGTGGCTTCACTAAGCGGTCTAAAGACTTGATACTATTAAACAATTGCCAAAGAAAAGAGAGAGATAGTCCCCGACCCGAAGACCGGGGACAAAGGAGGAGAAAAGAAAATAGCTCTATTTGCCTTTCATTGCTTCTGGGTGATTCTCCATGACATGACTCTTCATTTCCGCTTGGGAGTTGAAGGAATGACCACAGAGCTTGCACTCAATCTTTGTTAATTTATTTTCGGGCATTGCTATCAATTAACTATAGTAAACTTAACAATATAAAAACATTGCGATTGAGCCTTGAGAGGGTTCTTGTATTCAAAGATACAGCATTTGGTCCAACATCATACTAGCATATACATTAGGAAACCCTTTTCATACTCAAAGTTAAAAGGTACAGAGTGACCAGCAATGTTTGGTGTCGAAGAAGAAGCATATCCGCTTGAGCAAATGATTGACGTTGCGTCAGGCAGAGCACGCGCAGACCTTGTTCTGAACAACGCATCGGTGGTCAACGTCTTTACTAATGACATCATTGAAGGTGATGTTGCCATTCATCGGGGCTACATCGCTGGTATTGGGAAATACGAGGGCAACTCTGCTATCGATATGAAGGGCAAGTATGTTGCCCCTTCTTTCATTGATGGTCATGTGCATATTGAGTCATCAATGGTCACGCCTATTCAGTATGCTCGCGCTGTTGTACCACATGGCACCGGTGCAGTGATTGCAGACCCTCATGAAATCGCGAACGTTCTCGGCATGGAAGGGATTATGTTCATGCGCAAGAGCATGCGAAGCGGTCTGTTGGACTTCTATGTCATGCTGCCATCTTGTGTTCCATCAACTGATCTAGAAACCAACGGCGTAGCTCTTGATTCCTTAGACATTAAGCCGCTAATGACCGAGCCGTATGTCCTTGGACTGGCCGAGGTAATGAACTATCCTGGAGTGATCTATAGAGATCCCGCGGTCCTTGGAAAGATTCGGGTTGCAATGCAGCATAATAAGCGGATAGATGGTCATGCTCCAGGTCTATCTGGGATGAGCCTAAACGCTTATGCCGTCGCGCGCATAACCTCTGAACACGAATGCACAACATTGGAGGAGGCCAAGGAGAAGCTAGCTGTTGGAATGCAAATTCATATCAGAGAAGGTTCAACAGCCAAGAATCTCAAGGCCCTTGTGGGAATTCTTAATCCGGGAAGTGCTATGTTCTGTAGCTTCGTAACGGATGATCGCAACACACTGGATTTAGTCACTAAGGGACACATTGACAGTATGGTGCGGGATGCTATCGCTCTAGGTGTAGACCCAATCACAGCCATAATGGCAGCAACGATTTCCACTGCGCGACACTACGGTCTCAGGCACAAAGGGTCCATTGCACCAGGTCATCATGCCGACCTTGTTGTTCTTGATAATCTTAAGAAAATCAATGTGAAGATGGTGTTCAAGAGAGGCGAGCTTGTTGCAAAGGACGGTGTGCTAGTTAAAGAAATGGGCGAGATTGAAACTCCGCGCCTAAGAAGGTCCGTGAACATTAGCTGGCTGGAGCCTCAAGATTTCCAAGTGAAGGCCGAAGGGGAACTCATGAATGTGATTGGAATGATTCCAAATCAGCTCATAACTGAGCATTTGGTAGAAGAAACACGCATAGTAGACGGTCTTGCTGTTCCTGACATCGATCGCGATCTTGCAAAAGTTTCAATTATAGAACGCCATAACGCAACAGATCCTCACGCTGTTGGATTCGTGAAAGGAACTGGGATTAAAGAAGGTGCTATGGTATCATCAGTTGCGCATGATAGCCACAACATAGTTGCGGTTGCCACAAATGATCATGACCTCATCGATGCTGCGATTCAGATAGTGCGAATGCACGGCGGTATAGCGATTGTGCGCGATGGCGAAGTTTTGGAGTCACTTCCTTTGCCTATTGCTGGTCTAATGTCGGAACGGCCAATTGAAGAGGTGAGTGAGAAGCTAAAAGCCCTGAATGAAGCAGCCCACGTCATTGGGACAACATTAGATGAACCATTCATGGCAATGGCATTCCTCTCATTGCCAGTGATTCCTAAGCTTAAGATTTCTGATCTTGGATTGATAGATGTTGAAAAGCAACGAATCATAGGCCTCTTTGAAATTTCAGAAGAAGCATGATTCGTCTGTTCAAGATTTTGCCACTAATTCAATCAAGCGGGCTAACTATTTGGAAAGCCCTAGCTTCTCCCTAGCTACTTTCAGCTGTTTCCGCTTCTTCACTCCATTGGATACAGCCATCAAAGATCCAATGAAAATTAGAATTGAGGAAAATAGGAATGCAGTGAATAGAACCTGTACTATTAGCTGGTCGGGATAAGCACTGAGATTGAAGAAGATTCCCCTGTACAATAGATACATGGCTTCTACGATTATGAGAATAATCAGAGCAATTCCTGCTCCTAGCTGCCTCCCGTGTATGTGCACTTGAAGTGATGTTTGAAGCAGTATGGCTCCGAGCAGATTCCCTAAGATATTCATTCCTACAACCACGAGACCCATCACAATGATAGCATCTCCTGGGAATAGAAAGAAAGTCACGCTGCTTGCAACGCCGTAAGGTGTGAAATACTGAATATATAACATGGTGAGGATGAAAATGAGCTCGAAAACCATCATAATCACGGCTCCGAAACCAGTTACTCGCAGGATTAAATTGTCAGATTTATCTGCCCAGTCCATGTTTATGAGTTTCTCGTACTTTTCATTGATAGGTCTTGCCCATTCGCTCTCAGCAACGCATGCTCTTTTAGTGCAATTAACGACTGTAAACAGCTTACCTCCATAATCACCTGCTCGACGTTCCATGCAATCTTCGCAGATTAAATCGCCGCAAACATGACAGGTGGCTTTTGCCAATTTGCCAGGATGATTAACACAGTCTCGGCTTTGACTGGGACCTAAGACTGGATTTGCACAATACTCACATCGATTCACCTTGTCGTCATGCTGGATGCCAATTGGACCGCCGCAGACTGGACAGATTATCGTTAACTTCGACATTTTCATCATCTCCTGAAGAAGCCCTCTTTCATCTGCCTACGGTTTTCCTGCTTCCAAGTCAAGGGGTCCTCACGAATCTTGGACTCCTCCTTTTTGGCCGGGCGACCTATTTCAATGCCCTTCTTCCTTGCCCTATCTATGGAGAGGAAGTCCGTTCGTCTGATTATTTTCACTGCTTCAATTGTGATACCTACGAGCCCAATGTAAAAGATTAACGGGATGATAATGATTGACCCAACAAGTAGCAGTATGCCTATCGCAACTGGAATCGCAACGATTGCAACAATGATGACAATAATGATCGCTGCGGCATCATCGCCGCCTTTTCCTCTTCCGCTACCCCTAGCCACACTTCCCGCCAATCTAATGGAGAACTCAAGTACGTAACGCATGATGCCTAGATATTTGCCAAGAAACCTCTTGTAGATGCCTCCCACCCTTGAGAAGCGTTTCCCAGATTGAGAAAACAGCTTATCTATTGGGATTACAAGCGAAGAAGTTGTGACCGCAGGTCGGAAACGGCCCTCGAAGCAATTCCGGCACAAGTAGACTGTTGAGCCTTGCCATCGTTCATCTACCGGCGGTTCTTGGGCAGTCAAGCACCTTCTGCAGAAGCGATCTCCGCAGACTGCGCAAGTAGTGGCTGCAAGGAACTCCGGATGGTTATCGCACGGTACAAAAACGCTGCTGACAGCTAGAGTAACTCCACAATAATTACATGGCACTGTGTTGTTGTTACCCATCTTCGTTAGAGGAGTGGCTCCACCACAGTTTGAACAAAGAATCGCCATCCCTTCATCAGTTTCTATTTTCCGGATTTCCATAACTTGTTGAGTTTCTTCGGGAGTCAGAATCGATTGTCCGTCCGGACCTAGTAGATTCGGTGATAGAGGAGTTGGTAGGAAACCCGCTTCAATCATTCTAGCTTTTCGCCGGTCTCTTTCAATCACAGCACCTGGTGGTGGAACAACATGATTCCAACGGATGACAAGATACAGAGCGAAGATTGCTTCTGCAACAACGATGAGAAGTGCCACATTTCCAATAGCTAGAACTATTTCTGTTTCAAAAAGCGGAATTGTCCAGAAGTACCCAACGCCCCTGATAATGAGGAATGAGCCAGCTGCAATCACGGCAAATGTGCTATAGAAGACTTGAGCAAGTACGGCGTTTTTCCTAAGGTCATCAACATAATTACCGATGACAAGGCTAGGAATAGCTGCTCCGAAGATGATAAGCAACACGTAGACTAAACCCAATTCTGCAATCTCAGGCACTCCTAGTTGCCATGCAACGAAGATGCCTATGGCCCCAGCAGCGGATAGAACCCCGAAGGTCATTTGTGTAATGCCGATGAGCCTGAGACCCCGCGGTCGGTCAAAAATGGTGTCCATCTCTGATTCTTCTGTCAATACTCCTCACCTTGGCGCGTGCAATCAGAAGCGCTTCACTGCAATTTGCTATCGCAAGAAATGACTTTTACCCTTTGTGGCTTCTACTAGAAAACCTAATCAAATCGAGCAATATTGCATCGATGCCTCCCTACTTTTTCAGAATAAGTTTATATCCGGGGGTACAAGCCCATAATCAAGCGACACTTTTCACGGAGTACAGATATTCTGTGGCAGAACCTGAGGATGAAAATAAACGAGCGCTTCAACCAAGAATTAGGCCCCTCGAGGAGGGTGGGCTGGTTGAGCGAGTGATGAGGTCTCTTGAGCTAACCAAGGGTGTCGAGATAGCCCGACGATATATCGCCATGAATGGTTTTGACAGTGCTCTTACTATGCTGGGTTTGCTTCTGGGCGGACTGATTACAATTGATCCACTTAACCCCACTCCTGGCTTCAATGCCATTCTACTGGCCGCCGCGGGAACAATCATAGCCATGGCGGTGTCCGGTTTCAGCGGCGTGTATCTTACAGAGAGCGCAGAGCGAGACCGTAAAGTCGAGGAGATGGGCCGAGCCATGTTAACGGACATGACTGATTCTATGTATGCAAAGGCCTCTAGGACAACGGCAGTCGTAATTGCGATAGTCGATGGAGCGTCTTCTGCTGTAGCTGCTCTGATTATCATGTCTCCTTTATGGTTCGTTCCGTTTGGTTTTCTCACCTACGACATTGCATTCTATATGGCAATAGCTATCTGCATGTGTCTATTGTTCTTGCTGGGCTTATTCCTTGGCCATATTTCAAAGAAAAGCATGTGGAAGTATGCCGCAAGGACATTGTTTGCAGGGATAGTTACAGCAGGTCTATTGTACTCAATCGCTCTCCTGACTGGTGGAGGATAGCTCTCCTTTTCGATGAACTGCCGATGGACTTCAAGAGATTCAGTTCAATTCGTTGTATTTAGCGATAGCGATTTTTGTTGAAAATCTAAAGAACAAAGCCTTCCGTGTCAGCTAGGGATTTGTCATTGACTTCCGAAACCCATAGCTTGTAAGCGCAAGGATACTCAGCCTTACCGGTGTCGAGGTATCGCACTCCAAAAAGCGCAAGGAGGATTCTCATGTATTTGTAAAAGGGATCTCCTGGAGGTACGATTTCAGCAATGCAGCTGATCTGCAGCCCTCTTTGTGTTATTTTATTTGGCATGGGCCATGAAACGCATAGTGAAACTCGGGGATCTTTTTTGATATTGGCGTAGCTAGCACTTCCATACATTTCTACTGCACCAAAACGAAAGAGGTCCAACTTGGAATCGTGGAGATGAAGATTCCTATAGAGCTCGATGCGTTCGTCAGCTGTGTCCTCAAAAGACCTGCCTTGGAAGGCGAGGAATTGGCCCTCCAAATCGTCGATTCTATCTTCAATCGCTTCATCAGTTAATGTTAGTCTTATACTCTTTATGGATGTATTAATTGGAAAGGGATAGTCGAGGTTGAGCGAACTCATAGATGCCTTGTCAACGCGCGCTCTTAGTATTCCAAGATTATCCTCTTTAATGGGAGCGGTATCTGCGAGGTCTGCAAGAGCCTGGTACAAGTCGTTAGGAATTGCGTTTAAGGGATAGGACATTATCACTTTGTTTCTGATGAGGTCAATCATTCGCCTTTCGCGGTCTATGAATCTAACAATTGTTGATCTCAATTCAGCCACTTAACGCACACCCTTTCACTTCGTCCGTCTTATGGTTTCCAGAAAGTAGCCAATAAGCGTATCTCTGATTGAACAGTTCTAGCAAAATAATCCACCTTTACGCTAGCCTTCAACCATTGAAAAAGATGATAAGTGAGTTCGTAAGATAAAATGTTTAACTGCTTTAGAGGAATGGACTCGATGGTAGAAATCTTTGAGATGGATTCGGGCGCAAAAATGATT
>JAUWOA010000181.1 GCA_030612365.1 Candidatus Thorarchaeota archaeon | reverse complement strand
CTGGTTTGGACTGAAGCACAATGTCACGTTCGTCTGGATGCCTTCATCAGCGCAAATCTTGACTGCCTTGAGACCTTCCCAAGTCATTGGTATCTTGATTGCAGCATTGTCAATCCATGCATTGAGTTCTCGCGCTTCCTTGACCATTCCTTCAGCGTCCTCGCTGACTACCTCAAGGCTGATTGGCCCTTTCACAAAGGATGCTATCTCGTCCACTATCTTGCGAAAATTGCGACCTTCCTTAGCGACAAGAGATGGGTTGGTTGTGACACCATCGACCATTCCTCTCTCATGTGCCTTGCGAATTGCTTCTACGTTAGCGGTATCAATGAAGAATTTCATCGAGTTCAACTCACACCTCAGTGTTGGGTTCGAGAAGTCGATTGGTCTTATATTATGTTACCTATCTTGCCTGAGTAGAACAGATGAAGCACTGAATTACTTGAGGGCGGCTTTCAGGGCTCGGACCTCTCCCTCAATGTCATCGGCTCGAAACACCGCTGACCCCGCAATGAAGAAGTCAGCGCCAGCTTTGTACAGCTCTTTGATATTCTTGCGATTGACCCCTCCATCTACTGCGATTCGGACACTTGGCTTTAGCTCCTCAAGCAACTTCCTTAGAGATGAAATCTTCTTCATGGTTGAGGCGATAAACTCCTGCCCACCGAAACCAGGACAGACACTCATTAGGAGTACAGAATCAACAAGGTCTATCAACGGTTCTACCCTTTCGATTGGTGTTCCAGGATTGAGCGTGATTCCTGCTCTTGCTCCAAGATCGGTTATCAACTGAACCGTCCGGTATACATCGTAGGACGCCTCGATATGGGGGTAGATGAGATCAACACCTGCATCCACGAACCTGGGGATGTACTCTCTGGGTTTTGTTATCATAAGGTGCGCATCGAGTGGAACATCCGTAATGCCTTTCATGGTCTTCGCGACCCAAGGTCCGAAGGAGATGTTTGGAACGAAGTGTGAATCCATGATGTCAAGATGAAAATAGTCGGCTCCACCTTTCTCCGCGGCTTTGATGTCATCTTCCAAGTGTGCGAAGTTTGCCGATAGGATTGAGGGGGCCAAGAGAGGCTTCATGATGAAGTCGAATGGTCAGCCTTCTGTAGTACATATAAGGTTCTCTAAGGCGCCTAGTGAATCCAAGTTTACGTGTCTTTCCTCGGTGCTGTAGGCCCAGCTCGGGCCCAGTAGTCAATCCTTCAATAACAATGGGACGAGTCGATAGGCTAGCATTGCTTCTAAAGTGGCAAGAGCTAGCTGCGTAAGAAGGCTAAGGATATGATCTCCTGTTGCTCTCATAACAGTACCGTATCCAACGAGAGGGATAATGCCGATAAGAGCCGCAATAACAAGCGCGAGTAAGCTCATGGCTTGGTCGGCGGCTAGATTCACTGCCACTGCGCGACCTCCTCCTCTTACGTGGTAAATTATACTCCCTACAGACGCTGCAATGGCATAGCCCGCTGGAATTTGAACAAGCGGGATGACTAGAATCAGGGGTGTGACTACGGAGAACAAGCTAAATGCAATAGTAAGAATAAGCATTGAGCATATGTAGAGAACCATGGTAATAGCAGTCTTGCTCTTCAAGGTGAGATTTGTGCTTGTGGGAAGTCCTTCATGGATTGACGCGCCTTGCGCATCAAACATCATGATCACCAGGATAGAAACCCCTGCAATTAGATTTCCATACTCAACAGCTATCAACACAATTAAGCTTCCAATGCCTCCATTAGGCCAGATTGAAATTACAGGGCATATTATTACGACTGCGAAGATTGGAAGTGCAAAGACGATTGCAGAACTGATGCTCCTTGATGCCAGTTTCAGGTCCTTTCGGATCATGGCTGGGAGCGGTTTCATAACACGCACATTCACTTCTTCAATTGGCCTAGTTCTGCCCGTCGAAATGCCTCCTAGAGTCACCAACCTCAGGGAGCTGCCGCTCTTTCTGTACGACGCTACTGCTAGAATCGAATAAAGAATGGACAAAACAACAGATACCAGTATCGTGAGCGGGGGGAGTGCAAGGTCATGCACTACTGCTGATGCCAGGAATCCGAAGGAAAATGGAAACACAAGAGCCAGGATCGCGAGGAATTCTGGCCCCATAACTGTTGATGTTTGAACTATAAATTGAATTAGTTCAGGCAGATAGGATACTATGCTGTAGGCGCTGAGCATTCCAATGACAATCCCCATCATCGCCGCCATTCTTGCAATGATGGAGAGTCTTGATTCATTGGCAGCGTGCGTCTTCCGGTAGAGCCACTTCGCGAATCCGATAAGTGAACCAATCGATAGCGAAATCGTGGCTGCACAAGCAACAAACGCGACTATGGCAATGATGGGTCCAAAGATGAGCAAACACGCCACGGGGTATATTGTCAGCATGACGATAACTGGCGCGATGAATACCCTTGCGAACGCTAGGAAAGCCAGATTCTCCAACTCGCTCTGGCTGAGAGGAAGGGTTGCAGGAAGATTCATCACCCCGGATGTGAAAAAACTAGTCGTTGTGGTCAAGTTCAAGAAAAACAAAACCACAAAGCTCAGTAGAAGATAGATCGAGAATCCAATGGCCATTTGAATCTCAGGATTTGCTGGTTCGAGGCCAAAGCCTGATGTTGCGATCGACGTTATTGCAATGAGGATGAGAAGTATAGTAGTCATGAATGTATTGACTATGCTAGCAGACTTGATTGCCTTGGCAATCTTCATGGGATCCTCCTTCATTCTTGCAAGATTGGATGGATTGGTTTCAAGGCATCCCTGAAACCTGACCTCCGACGCTATGACGCCCGCTATTCGCCAGCGTTCGGAGAATTTCACCAAGTTAGAGCCTCCCGAAGGATATCCACACCTTCGCGCACTTCGTCTTCCTGTTGAGTAAGCGCAAGGAAAACTTC
>JAUWOA010000096.1 GCA_030612365.1 Candidatus Thorarchaeota archaeon | reverse complement strand
GTTTCTCTTGCAGCGAGGTGTTATCTGGAGGTTTGGTCCTATTTCACACCATAGAAAACGAGAGTCTTTGGAGTCCTTTCGTCACCAATCTTGAGAATCTGACTTACGCGAGCATGCCTTCGTATCATTCAACACCATTCACCACGACTGATGTGGCAGCAAACGGAACCTACACAGTAAAACTCTCTTCGCCCGGCGGACCTGCTGAGAATCATTTTTTTTCACTTGTAGTGATTGTAATCACTGCTGAACAAGGGATTCGGCTCCTGCTGGATTCCTTTGAGTCGTCTGTGGAGTCACGTCAGCCGCGGATGATTGTGTACCGCGCAAGCGGTTTCTGGTTCTGGAATCCTATAGTATACTGTCTATATCTTTTACTTCTAGTGCCTTTAATCGCCGCAGCCATCTTGTCGAAAGCTCTCTATCAGAAGACCAGAGCCCGGAAAACCGCTTTCACAACCAGCTAGTTGCTGGATGTTGCAGCGATATTGACCGGTTTGAGGCTAAGCTTTCCTAACATGAAGTTGTGAGCATGGCGAAATGGCTTATGTCGACCTCATCTGGGTAGAAGAAATGGTAGCGGGTGGTCGATTTGAGATGTCGGTTTCAGGGTCATGATTCCTGCGGAACAACGCAGCAGTGTACATATTAGAACGGCAAGCTATAGTATTCACATTATTCGCTTGGGAAGAGTAGAACAGTTCCTAAAAGGAGGTGAGTAAATGCCGGGATGGGGCTTAATAGGGAAAGATAGGTGTATTTACTGCGGTACGACTGAGGCCGAAGATTTTCTACTTCGTCAGACACCAAACAATCCAAAGAAAGATCATATCTGTCTTGCTTGTGTTGTCGAACGAGGACTGAAAGAACTAGAGCGAAAACCAAAGGCGATAGAAAAAGAAGGTTGAAATGGCCACCTAAAAGGCAACCCACATAGGCGCGAGCAGTATATCCAGTCGGAGTTCCCCCCTTTATCCCATTCCGATACTAAGGCCGCCTCAACTCCTCTTTCTTTTAAGCCTGCATTGATCTCCAACCGGGCGAAAAAAGCGCGAGGTAAACAGAATGAAGATTTGGCAAATGTTCGTCATTTTAGGTGGAGTGGTTGGGCTATGCATGATTCCGATCTTAGATGTGTTGGTGTATTATGCCCCGACATGGTATCCTCATAGCCCCGAATTACTGATAGAAACTCTCGTCACGCTTGCACGGGTAGGCATGATAGTGAAGTATTTGCTTGTTGCGGTGGGGATTGTGGGCCTCCTTGGATGGTATATGGGAACGGAGCCCAAAAAATGAGAGAAACCTAACCCTCTCGATATCCCGACAAGTCGCGCCCATTTTCTGTGGGCTTTGTAGTATGATTCAATTATTAAGAGAATGAAATGGTGGCCGGTGAAGGATTTATAGGGCTCTTGGAAGTGGAGTCAGTCTAATTCGCCTTCTAGTGCCTGTTATGGCCTCGTAGAGAAGAAATGGTAGCGGGTGAATGATTCGAACATTCGGTCTCAGGGTTATGAGCCCTGCGGGATAGGCCTGTGAAGTCTGCCGGAACGAATCCGGGTCAGATGGCTTCCCCAACCCGCTATTTGAACAAACAGGCGCCAGAATGAAAACATTCTTACTGCTTGCGTTCTTGAGTCACGTCACGCGGGTTTTAAGGGTTTTCATAGGCCGTGTCAAGTGGTCTTTTTTCGTCTCTGTCTTCGTCGTATTCTCGCCTCTGCCTCCTTATCGATCTCATCACTCCTCTTCCTCTTCAATGCATCCCACTCTTCCCATTCCCTGAGGCTCTCTTCCTCGGCTCTCTTGAATTCCTCAGTCTTCTCATCCTCCGGGATAATCAGAAAACATTGGGTCTGATGGCCGTTTCTTGTAGTGCTGACTTGCTCAACGCGATCTTTTATTCGCAGCCATTCTGTATCCTCATCCTCAAAGCCCTCATTCTTGAGAATGGCTCTAGCACTCTCAACTGGAATCTCACCCGGATAATCGGAGTCCTTTGTCTGACGAAGTATTCTAAGAAGGGCCGACTTGACTGGAGAAAGCGCACGAAGCACTTGACTCTCCTCAGATGTTAGCAGTTTAAGATGCCAGATTCGGTGTCCTTGATACAATTCCGATTCCTCTGGTGGGTAGTCAACTACCAAGTCAACCATGAATTCATCTAGCAAGTATGATATTGAATCCTCTACTAATTCGTGAGCATATGTTTTTCCTATCTGCTTTTCAACGAGCTTCCTTGGAACCCCCTTTGGACTCCCTTCCCTCAGGATTTCCAAGATCCTTCCTGGAATATCATGTATCTCATCATTCATAGTTCATCTTCCTCCCAAATTGAATCCATGCTTAGACCATCATCGCTTATCTCTTGTCGAACTCTGTTCACAGTATCTTGGTGCTTGCGTACGAATTTAACCACCTTTGCCATTTTTCTTGGATGGTTCGGGGGGGCGATTAGGGCCCAACGAGTCGCATCTACTACATCCTTTGTACTAGCATATGAATTCAAGGACAACCTCCCCGAGTCCCTGTAGTATACAAGATGTCGAGGCGCACGTTTCATTTTGATCCCCAAGGGTGCTAGTATCTCGTTCACTTCATCTTTCAGCAGTCTGTTTGGATTCTCCTTTATTATGCGGAGCAAGTCTTTCGCCAACCTCGACACATTGGCATCTTCCGAATCCTCTAGCCCTTTTATTGCCTTCACGCATAGCCTTACAGTTTCGCCTTTCTGATAGTTCAAGGTGGCATCCTGCTCGTTTCCATGCTCACACACGAAGTCAATATGCTCCTGAGTCACCAGCGGCTCAATCCCAAACATCTTCCGGTACTTCTCCGCCTTCTTGCCTGCATGGAGTACATTGGCACGAGTTATAGTGAATCGTCCGCCGCTGAAGCATCCATCCTCAGAAACTACTGGCGGAAGATAGGTGACCTTGACCTCCAATGGCTCCTTGATAACAGACTCAACCAGGCCCTTATTGTGGATTGCCTTATCCCCACGCGGAATCCCCCAGTGTTCTGCCATCGAGGACAAGACCTTCGGCAGCGGCACATCTACGGGCCTCTTTGGATTCAACCTTATGTCGATATCACCGAACCTCTGGAACTCATCAATAGCCAATCTGCGACGTTCCGGGTCTTTCTCATAGTAAGTGATCCAACCCTCCAGTGCATGATGGCCATCGCTCCCCATAACAGCCACGAACACAGTCCTATACACGTGAATGTCCGGAAACTGTAGGTTATACACACGACCTCCTTCTTTCATACCTATGTGACTCAATCTTGGTTTCAAGTCCTCCAAGCTCTGACCGGTCGTGTCACCAATGAAGTGCAAGGTTTCTCCGTCAAGGTAGGGGGGCTTTCTATAGCGGCATATGCGATTGGCAGGAATCTTCTCCAGATGGCTTAGCTGATTCATCACGTCGCTGAGATTGCGTTGAGCGACTTCATTGCCGCCCCTGATGTGAAGATGGCGCTGAGCCTCATCAATCAACTCAAATTTGTCCTCTTTACTGCGGAGGTAGATCTTCTCAGCTTCCAGTACATTCAACCATTTGTCAGGTCCCGTATCCTTGTGCCAGTAGTACATCCTATCGTCTGTGACTGCGACTCGCACCTCACGGCCAGGGTCCTCAGCAAGTCCGAGTCGTTCATTGAGAGTTCTCTCGATTTCCTCACGGTTTGCACGGATCTCCTTCGCCAAGCCACGTCGCCAATCTGTTTCCAAGTTCTCCTTTGTATCATAGAGCTCTGCGTAGTGGACGCTTCCAAGCTGGGGATTCTCGACTGTCGAATACAGTTTCTCAACGGCATCCGTCAATTCTTTGGGGGACAGTTCACCCGTCTTGCGTACCTCTGACAGCGCATCGCCTACTCTCTCAGGGTCTATTCGATGCTCAAGAGCCTCGGAAGGAATGCTAGATTCATGTCTTAGCCGACTCTCTAGCTGCCACTCAAAATGTGTAAGTTTCTTGAGGTCTTGCTGCTCCTCCTTGGTTTCATGAGTACCATCTTCAATTTCGTGCAGCTCAGTCTTCGCAGGCTCAATCTCTGGAATCGAGGTATCTACAGCAGCTTCATTCTTCTCTAATGCCTCTTCGGCAGCAAGCTCCTTGAAGGCGTCCTCCAATTGCCTTTCCAGTGGACGTTGTTCTTTCTTCTCCTCGGCCTCAAGCTCTCTGAATGCCTTAGACAGCCTGCTGTCGATAGCATTCTCAGAAACCTCAGCTTGTTCTAACCCCTCTAAGTCCTTGAGCACATGCTCCAATTTCCGTTCTACAGTCCCTTTTCTTTCCGTTTCACTCAGACCTTCAGCCGCTTCAATCTCGGTTTCAATCCCCTTTGCTTCAGAACGGCGAGTGTCTGGAGTTTCCACATCGGTACCAGTTCGCTCCAAGCGTCTTTTTTCGCTCGCTGAATTCGCCAATGTGCTCCCCTCATGCATCCGATACCTGAATGGCAGACAGAATGTCACCTAGGAGAACGGTGTCCTTTGGCTCTTGTAGAACCCCTGCGGCATGCAGTAGCAATCGCTCTGCAAGGGGAATTGGGTCACTATTTGGTGGAACGAACTTCATGGCAACGACTGTCAACATTCTGGCAATAGGTTTCGTGTCACCAGACGAAGCCGCCTTGATTCGACGAAGATACTGTTCTGCAAAGTGTGGTGACTCCACAATCTCTGACACATTAACGGCTACATCGCCACTCGGGACTTCCACAATCCGAGGCTCCTTTTCGGGCACCTGCTTGCCCCTCAGGATGTTCTTCAGCTCTGACGACAGGGCTTGACTCTCTCTCAGCTCGGGGTTTGCATCATACACAGCATTCATTGCCTCTCTGACCATCTTGTCAGTCCACGATTTCTTGTCGATGGGCTGGGTCAACAGGTACCCGATATGTGCCACCTGGACGTTTCTTGGGACGCTGTCAATCATGAGTCGGACTACAGTTTCCCCTACAGCCATTCCACCGATATGTGTGATTTGAGCATCAGTGCATAGAGCCTGCCGGCCCACTAGCACGCGCTCCTCCATATCTGTCAGCGTGTGGATTATCACGTTGCTAGGCAGTTTCACTGCCTCAGGAGCAATGCTACTGGGGAGCTGGTCCACAAGTATCAGGCCGAGCCCTTTTCCTCTCTGAGTTCGTAGCATCTCCACTATGTTGTCAATGGCTGTTTGCTTGGCTGTCGGTTCGGCATATGTGGTTGCCCCTCCTACACGTTTCAGGAAGTGATGTGCCTCCTCCAAGACCAGTAGATGACGTATTTCCTTCCTTGGGTTAGCCGTAAGGTACTCACTGATGCCCACGGTCAAGATTCCGGTGAGAAGGGTACGATCAGCTGGAGAGAGGTCTCTCATCTCTATAATCGTGGGGTGTTTCAGCAGCTCAGGGATTGTAAGGCCTTTCATTGTGTTGTACATGTCTACAATAACATCATTCCTGAGCATGCTCCGAAGTCTTGCATCAAGTGCTCCATAGAAATCGCGCTTCATATCATCGCCATACTTGATGTGTAGGGTAGAAACCTCTTGGACTGCTTCGTATAAGTCTGAGAGAAGAATCGGACGCCCCCGGACATTTCCCATGCGGGACCATCCACAGTTCTCGTACATAGTGCTGAAAACGTCATCGAAGTGCATTGAGAGGACGCCATCGTTTGGCAACGCGGCTGTGTGGACATCGGCCATACTGTCGATGTACTTGCTCACTGGGACACCCGGTGGAACATCCCACATATTGATGTGGAGTGGTGCCACGTCGGGGTTTCCAGCAGTGAATATGCGAAATTCGGGATAGAGGTCTTTCAGGAGCCGCCAGTCATCCACTTTGTCAGGGACTAAAATTACCGGGACGATTGCATTCCGATAAGCCTGAGCCACGATGCTTACGCTGGTTGTTGTCTTACCGTATCCCGTGTTGCCATAGATGCCTACGTGTGAGGCGAGCATTTTGGGCATTAACACAACGGGCATAGTTTCGATTGGCGTGCCATTCCGGATTGAATACCCAATTAGCATCGCATGCTTGTGACTATCGGCATAATACCAATACAGCCCTGATTTGTCAGGTTCTCTGTTGTTCCGATATCTTGTTTTCAGAACACTTACGGACCTGCTTTCTACTTTGTCTTTACTCGGCACCTTACCCGCAGCAGTAGGGAACGACTCACGCTTCGTCACCCTAACTCCGAGGTCACAGCGAGGCAGGACTAGGAAGATGGATGCCTCGTCTGGTGTGAGAAGAGTGTTCTTGCCTGTGGGTTTACCGAAGAGAATCTTCTGGATGTCCTTATCCTTCTTGGAAATCTTGACTCGCAGATCTTCCTCACTATCAGCGGGAGCTATTCCGCTCATAAGAACTGAGATCACCCGTCGTGACTGCATCTCTGCAGTTTTCTGATTCGTGTCAAAACTAGTGGCTGTCACAGTGACCTTGCAGAGGTACTTGTAGCTCATTCGCTTAATCTGCCTGCTCAGCTGTTCTGCCCGACGTGTTTCCCTTGCATCTACCAGCGTAGTGGACTGTTGCGAGTTACGCGAGAGGAGGCTCGGTGAGGATCTCGATACAACACGCTGCGATCTCTCCATAGCATCCTCATAATCTCTGTGCAGATTCTTTAGCTTTGACTTGCTTGACCTAGTTGGCTGTGCGAACACCTGCAGAATCCCATTCTCGAGTCCCTGAAGGACTTCCGATGCTGCTGTCATCGGGTCTATGTGCTGGGGCAAGGTGTCCTCTTTTTCGCGAACCATCGGTTCCCCCAGAAGGAAAGACGTGACTCCTTTGAGCTGTGAGCCAATTGATACTCCTGCGAATTCTGAATGGCGGCGCAGATTGAACTTCGGCAGGTATGCATTGAGCGTGGTTTCTAAGATATCCACTCTCAGATTGAGGTCTTTCTCATTGTGTGCCCAAGTAAGATAGAACACACGTGTCTTGTTGTTTATACGTTCGAGCCTCAGCGTAATAGGGGTATCTATTAGCATCATGCCTCGCAGTATGCTCTGAAACGCCTGTGTGTATGCAACAGGCTTATCGTTAGGTTGAAGCCCGTTTATGTAATCCTCGGGGATTTCAGTGATTTCGATGCCCCCTACAAAGTTAATGCTCCGCCATGTGTCCAAGAATCCCATAACATTGTATCTCCTATTCAAGCCTCCATCATAGAGCAATGTATAGTAGAATTACGATGCAGAATGTATATTGAATATGCCGAGAAGAGGCACCAAGAGAGCATAAGGTGTCAACTGCTGGAAGGGGGCCTATGCGCGCTTTAGAATACTACCTGGGAGTCAATAGACCTACCAATGCTTGTGCAACCCCTATGGGGTTCCAATGGAGTCTCAGACCGTGATAATCTGTACCCTGCCATGGGCATATCTGCAACTACACCTAGCACCACAGCCGCCGATGTAATCATAAGATTG
>JAUWOA010000121.1 GCA_030612365.1 Candidatus Thorarchaeota archaeon | reverse complement strand
GGCCTTCATCCACGCGACATAAGCAGACTCATCGAGACCTTCTACTACCTCCGTAGTCTTGGCAACACAGTTGTTGTCATTGAACATGACCGCGACACGATACAAGCGGCTGATCATATCCTCGACCTTGGACCACTGGCTGGTGTGCAAGGAGGAGAAGTAGTGGCTGAGGGGTCTCCCGAACAGGTCCTGGCAAACGCGAAATCACTAACTGCTCAGTATCTTGCTGGCAAGAAGCAGATACCGATTCCCAATGAGCGAAGGATTGGAAGCGGCAAGAAGATTGTTGTGAGAGGTGCTGGACAACACAATCTGAAGGGGATTGATGTTGCCTTTCCTCTTGGGACGCTGATTTGTGTGACAGGAGTTTCAGGTAGCGGCAAGAGCACCCTGACCCACGAAACGCTATACAGGGCTTTGGCTAAGGATATGAATGGCGCAACTGCTATCCCCGGCAAGCATGACGCCATTGAGGGCGTCGAGAACATCGATCGACTCGTTCTTGTGGACCAGATGCCTATTGGTCGGACCCCTCGAAGCAATCCTGCAACCTACACCAAGACTTTCGGGCATATGCGAGATTTGTTCTCCAAGATGCCTGAGGCGAAGCGAAGGGGGTACAGTGCAACTAGATTCAGCTTCAATACGCGTGAGGGTCGGTGTGAGAAATGTCGCGGAAGCGGAGTACTACGAGTCGAGATGCATTTCATGACTGATGTCTACATGACTTGTGACGTGTGCAATGGAAAACGATTTGATAGAGAAACACTCGAGGTCACTTACAAGGACAAGAACATAACCGAGGTCTTGTCAATGACAATCGAGGAGGCTTTGCAGTTCTTTGGTGAGATTCCGAAGATAGCAGACAAGCTGCGAACACTTGTCGATGTAGGTCTTGGATATCTTGAGCTTGGACAACCTGCTACAACTCTTTCCGGCGGCGAGGCTCAGAGAATGAAGCTAGCGTCAGAGCTATCCAGAAGAGCAACCGGGAATACTTTGTATATCCTTGACGAACCCACCACGGGTCTCTCGGCCTCCGACGTTCATGTCCTGTTGAGAGTGCTCAACCGACTTGTTAACGCTGGTAACACGGTTATCGTTATTGAGCACAACATGGAGGTCGTCAAGACTGCAGATTGGGTCATAGATCTGGGCCCAGAAGGTGGGGCTGCCGGAGGTCAAGTCGTTGTTGAGGGAACGCCTGAAGCCCTATGTGACGTTGTTCGATCATTCACGGGAAACCATCTTCGAGCGGCACTATTCGGTCCTAACGTTCGATATGGTCCCATAAGTTGAAGCAAGGGCTCCGCGTTACATCTTATTAGGCGGCTGCGTAGGCTACAACTGATTTGGAATGTTACAGATTATTCTCACAAGTAGCGTGCTCGGAATTATCCTTGCAGTCATTACATCTCTGCTCTGGAACATTGCACCTATTCCTCAAAAGGAGGCGCTTGCGGAGATGCCTGCGATTGATGCTAAGCAGCCTTGGAAGCACACCATGCTTCTCTTCAGAAATCGCAAATGGCTCTCCGGATTCTTGCTTGCACTTGTTGGCGGTGTGACCTATATGCTTGCAACTCAAATGGCCGGTATCATTGCCGTCCAGCCGCTCATGAATGTGGGACTGATTGTACTTGCAGTGATTGCGAATCGCCGCTTGGGAGAAGAGATTGATACATACGCAAAGATTGGAATCTTCCTGATGATTCTCACACCAGTCTTCATTGCGCTTGGCGGTGTGACTGAGCCCATTATGTTCACCACATATGATGGCCTTCTATTGTATTGTGGGATGATGCTTGTGGCGATTGGAGCGATGCTAGCAGTGTCTAATCGTATGCCGATTCTATGGGCGATGATTACCTCGTTTCTTCAAGCACTTGGCGCTACGTTCACCCAGTGGTTCACGCTGACTCTATTTGCTGGGAATGATATCATCCAAGGTCTAATCAACGGACTTGTTCCGCTTATCCTATTGGCTTCCTTCATGTTTGTGACAGGTGTGTACGCCATCTCAATCGGACTCCAGCGAAATCCTGCTTCCAGATTCAATTCGATTACGGGGACATTCAGCATGATCACAGTCGTAATCGGCGGTATCATGATTTTCGGACAGATGGTGACGAGCTGGCCGTTCTACGGATTTGGCCTACTGACTGGTATTGCTGGAGTGATTCTGCTAAGCAAATTCCACTAAGGGAATCCATCTCTGTTTCCTAGTTCACGCTGCCCTGTCAAATGAGCGGATATACCGAAGCTCTCATGTATAGAGATACCACTTACGAGTTGAGCCAAAGTGACAGATCTTGTCCGACTAGCAAATGACTTGCCGTTCCAGCCGGGCGTTTATCTCTGGAAAGACAAGGGTGGCAAGATACTGTACATTGGTAAGGCAAAAGAGTTGAGAAAGCGTGTCAGGTCCTACCTACGGAAGAAACCGGATCGCAGAGTCTGGGACCTAATGCAGGAAGCTCGAGACCTAGAAACCATTGTGACAAATACCGAACGAGAAGCGCTCATCCTCGAAGCCACATTGATCAAGAAACACCAACCTAAATTCAATCGCTCGTTGAAAGATGATAGAAGACATGCTTGGATACGTGTTGACCTCGACGCAGGATTTCCAGTTTTCGAAGTGACCCGCGACATCGAGAGAGATGGGGCGAAGTACTTCGGTCCATATGGGAGCAGTAAGAGGTTGGAGAAGTTTTTGGATACAGCTCGCAAATTTATTCCCATTGGGATGTGCAGTGATCCAGAAAAGGTCAAACGAGAGTGCATGGATTATCATCTCGGACGATGCTCTGGACCATGCAAGGGTCACATCTCCAATGAAGAATACCGTTCACTGGTTGAGCAAATGTGTCTCTATCTTGAGGGCCGAGAAGAGAGATTGATTGAACTATTGCAGGAGCAAATGGAAACCGCATCGCGAAACCTGCGATTTGAGAAGGCAGCAGATATTCGAGATCGTCTTAACGACGTAGCCATAATCATGAGGCGTCAGCAGGTTGTGGATCCATTTGGTGCCAACAGAGATGTACTTGGAGTATCTAGGACAGAACAGGCGGCACTCGTTGAGATGCTAATTGTGCGCAATGGTCGTCTTATCGGGCATGACCATTTCTACTTCGAGGTTGACCTAGATACAACAGATGCCGACGTGCTAACGATTTTCGTTGAGCAGTTCTACTTCATTCTCCCCAACGTTCCCGACGAGATTCTACTGTCGGTCAGCATTCCTCGCATGAAGCAATTCAGTGTCTGGTTGGAGGAAACCTTCGGGAAATCGGTCAAAATTCATGTCCCGAGCGATGGCAAGGAATTAGAGCTAGTTGAGATGGCGAACAAGAACGCCTATCGTTCACTTCGGAAGATACTCGTGATAGGTGAGAGCGAAGAAGAGATTGTTGACGTGGGTGTGAAGGAACTAAAGGTAGCACTGAACTTGACAAAGGCGCCCATGCATATCGAAGGGTTCGACATCGCAAACATTCAAGGCACTGACCCGACTGGCTCGTGTGTTGTATTTAGGAATGGAGTGGCAGAGAACAAGTATTACAGGATGTTTAGGATTCGAGTGAAGGAGAGTCCGGATGATTACGCGATGATGCAGGAGGTAGTGTATCGGCGATACAAGGGTGTCCTCGAGCGCGGCCACCGGCTTCCTGACTTAATACTTGTTGATGGTGGGAAGGGGCAGCTTAACGTTACCGTGAGAGCTTTGAGCGAGCTGGGTCTTGACTATGTACCAGTTGCAGCTCTCGCCAAGAAAGATGAGATACTATTTACTCGAGACAATTTGGATGGTGTGGCACTTGATTTCAATTCTGCAGGGCTTCATCTTGTTCAGAGAATTCGCGACGAGGCACACCGTTTTGCTCAACGATATCACCATAAGTTGAGAGAGAAGCGATTCTCTGGCTCGATTCTGGAGGAGGCTCCTGGGATAGGTCCGAAGCGGCGGACTGCTCTGCTCAATGCCCTTGGAAGCTATCAAAGCGTTAAACAGGCGACCGTTGACGAGTTGGCCCGGGTTGAAGGTATGACGGAGAAAGCTGCCACCACACTACGTGAATGGCTCGATACAGAGGGCTTGGATTAGAGGGGTTCTCAGATTTCTGCGTTCAGCTGCTCGTTGTGTCGTCTATGACTGCCTCGTGCGTACACCAGGTAGATTATCAGTCCTGCCAAGCTTAGCAACGCGCCCAGCTCCAAAGTGTTTGGACTGAGTGTGGGCACGAGCATCAGGCATGAAACCACTCCCAGGATCGGAATCGCAGGATAGAATCGAGCCTTGAAGGTTCCCGGAACGCCTAGACCCTTGCGCCTAAGCTGAATCACTGACGCATTCACGATTGCAAGTCCAACGAGGTACCCAAAATCAGAGAGGGATGCTACTAAATCTACGTTTCCAGTTAGGGCAAAGGCGCTCACAACAAGAAGGGATGCGACTAGTGCTGGTATCGGTGTTCTAAAACGGGAACTGACCCTGCTGAAAAGTTTGGGGAGATTCCCGTCTCTACCCATTGAGTAGGCAACTCTTGCTGTTGCGAGGAACGTTGCATTAAGGGCCGCATAGTTCGAGGCTGCCATTCCTGCCAGACCTATGATGAATGCTCCGGGTCCTAGCATGTATCCATAGACATCAGAAACTGGCGTAGGAGAATCTGCAATCGAAGTGTATGGCACGACTCCGACAATTACTAACGCGGCCAGCACGTATACGATTGTTGCTATGAAAAGTGTCAGCATGATGGCTCGTGGGATGTTTCTAGCCGGGTCCTTGATCTCTTCTGATGCTGTTGTAATCAACTCGAAGCCTACAAACGAGATGTAAATGAATGAGACCGTGGCCATGAATTGAGTAATGCCCGTCCCTTCCTTTAGGATTGGGTCAAGATTCGCTGGATTAATGAAGAACAGTCCAACAGCAACGAATGCGAAGATCACGAGCGCTTGGGCGATGTTCAGAACGCCCAGTATACCCGTGACCCCCTTTATGCTGACCAGGTTTGTGACGAATGTAATCACTATGATAACGATGGCAATCCACCCCACTACTAGAGCGGGGTCTCCTGGAAGGAAAACGGCGAGCGTATGAGCGACAGCTAATGAATACAGTCCACAGGCCACCACATTTCCAATCAGTAGGAACCACCCTGCAAGGAATCCCGGGAAGCCGCCCCACGTATCATGCGCAAATGTGTAGCCTCCTCCTTGTTTAGGGATTGAACACGCGAGTTCTGAGAGGTTAATTGCAGTGAATACAGTCAGGGCTCCAGTCACGAGATAGGCAAAGACCAATGCTGGTCCTATCATACCTGCTGCAGTTCCAGATATGACGTATATCCCGCCGCCGAGCATCGCTCCAAGACCGATGTTGGTAGCACCAATGAGACCAAGGCGTCGTGCGAATTTTCCATTGGAGCGCTCTTCACCAAATGTTTCTGTCAAGTCAATCGCCTTGGGTCAAATAGCTTGCACATTAACAGTTCAGGTATATCCCGCTTCGGCCATTGTGCTAGCATTTGAAACTTGTCATCAGCAGTTAGTTTAAATGCAATATGTGCCGGCAAGGTTCTGTCGGACCTAACGGTTCGTATGCGAAGTGATTCAACATGATCTGGAAAGTAAACGAGAATTGCACTGCCTGTGGTACGTGCGCCGATGTTTGCCCTGTCGACCCGACGCTGTACGTCATAAACGACGTGGCTGTCTATGTGTTGGACCGTGCAGACGATTGCACCGAGTGTTATGCTTGTGTTGACAGCTGCCCTGAAGGTGCGATTGAAGAAGGGTAGTAACCAGCTGGTGCAAAGTTGGATATACCTAGACAATTCTATTGTGGGCTTTATATAGACCAATACGACATTGATCTCTGAGGAATATGACACACCTGT
>JAUWOA010000033.1 GCA_030612365.1 Candidatus Thorarchaeota archaeon | reverse complement strand
ATATACATTATTTGTAATCTGCAAGCACGATTAAGGTTCGCACACTTACAACGCCGGGCACCTTCTGTATTTTCTTCAAAACCGCGGATCGTGTCTTGGTCAAGCTCCTGCCCCTTACGCGGAGTAGGTAGTCGTGCTTGCCAGCCAGGGCTGCAGCGGTTTCTACACCCTTGATGTCATAGAGCGCATCGATTAGACTCCCGGCTCGAGGGTTTACACTTACAAGGACCAGTGACCTTACATCTGCAGCCTGAAGAGCAAGAACACCAACCACAACCAAGGTGACACCGAATATCTTCAGCGCCCAGAGGAACGCATCATATGTAATCGCTCCAAAGGCACCTGGCAAGATGAGGTTTCCAAGAAGGGTGACTGGAATCCCCAGCACAACTGACACAGCAGCAAGGGAGTTAACCACAGCCATCTTGCCTTTCCCCAATGCTCTGACATACATCACCATTGCAAGGAACGTAGTAAGTGCGGAGCCCAGCAGCACCCAGAAGAGCGGCACGAATGTCTGAAGTATTAGCGTCCAAGTCGCGGGCGTCATAAGTGGAAGCATCATCAAGCTCATCGAGACGTTCATGAAAAGCAAAGTCCAAAGTCGCATGTTGAGGGAGTCAACCCTGAGACCCGGCTGTATCTCCATCCTTTTGGCCCTCCTCTGCAGATAGGTGTACAACGCAGAGAAGATGTTCATGGGCCCCAACACAATCAAAAGTGAGGGAATATCAAATCCACCGGGAGTCACACCGACAAGGAGAACACCCAATGTTATTGACACGATGCATTGCACTTCGATGATTGTCGGGATGTCCTTCTCTGCAAGCAGATCACCCAACAGTAGGTAGATAATGACTAGTTGGCCGTATGGAAGAATCGTTGAAGCGTCTGTTTGGCCTGCGAGCAAGTAGTAAAAGAACGTCGAGCCCCCAGCAAGAAGCCCACCAGCAAGCAAGTACTTCATTGGTCGACGCGGAAGAAGTCGAAGCCTGCCGAAATCTGGGTCCAGATTATAGCCAATTGGCCGCTTCCGTCCATTATGCTTTCGGGGTATGCTAAGGAATGCAATCAGAACCACCGTAACCCCAAGAGCCAACCACTGTGCCATGAAACCGAATGCAATAGAGTCAGAAATCATAGTGTTGAGAGCCACGATATCAAAGGACACTGACACAGTTCTCATAACGCCGGAACCAATTGCCAGAAGATAAAACACGGAAGTAGCAGAACGTCTTCCTACTGGCCTCTGATTTCTACTACTCATGGCATCACTCCCAAATCATTGGAGGAAGAAGAAACTCAATAGCCCCTTCTCCGTGAATAACTTTCACTTGGCTTCGTCGGTTTCTGTCTTAGTGGATTCGATCGCCTCAGCTGTTTCAATGACATCTGTCGATTCTTCAGCGGGTTCACTTGATTCCACAGGCTCTTCAGCCATTACAGGCTCTTCGACGGTTTCTGCCAGCTTCTTGGTTTTCGCGGGTTCATCAACAGATTTCGCGTCTTCAGTTGGTGGTTCTTCGACAGATGACTTCTTCTTAGCGCGGCGCTTAGATTCTGCCGGCTTCTTGGTTTTCGCAGGTTCATCAACAGATTTCGCGTCTTCAATTGGTGGCTCTTCGACAGATGACTCCTTTCTAGCGCGTCGTCTAGGTTTCCCTCTGCGACCCTTACCATCGTCCGTGGAAACGCGCTGTGCCAGAATGAATTCATCGAAAGTCAGCCGCTTGCCAGCCTGAAGTTTTTCAACAGCAGCTTCGACACGCTCCTGTTCTTGTTCCCTCTGCTCAGCCCTCTTGGCGGATTTTACTGCTTCCCTGCCGCCGACATCGAGTTTCCTAAGCTTGCCATAAATCTCATCGATTTCCGTGCGAACAATCTTGAGCTTGTCCTCGCCGTCCTTTACCTTCTTCAGCCATTCAACGAAGTTCTTGTGTGCTGTATCTGCGGCCTTCTTGTATTCCTCAAGCTCTGGTCGTATCCTAACTACCTCTTGATGGTGAATCTGTGACTTTTCTGAAAGTTCGATAACAATCTGATGCGCATCTGAAGCTTCATCCTTTAATCGTCGAGCCATTCTGCGCAGCTCATGAATCTTATCTTGTTTCTCCTTCTCAAGCCCAATCTTGACCAGCTGCATCTCGAGACCATCAATTTCCTCAACCAGAAACCGCTCATCTTCGATTGAGAGCTGCTCCGTTTGTTGACGCCACTCAAGCTCATTGACTCGGTGCATCATTCTGCGCTGATCATTGGAAGGACTTCCGACGACCTGATCGCGAAGCTCGCTCATCTCATCATACACACTCTTGATCTGAGCATGTATGGCCGTTCGCCTACGCTTAGCCTCGCCGATGTCCATATTGATGCGATCACGCTCTTCCCGCTCAGCTTTTACGGATTCGATGAGACGACGAACTTCCTTGTTGTGCTCGTCGCGATTCATCTTGTATTCACGCATCTTGTCACGGTTTCTTCGAAGAACCTCTAGGTCCTCACGTGCTTGTCCTTTAAGCTCCCGAAACCTTGTTCGAAGATACTCAATATTCTCTGGGGCGCTCTCTGCCGCTTCTGTCAAATCATCAAACCTCAGAACTGGTTTTACTAGCCCTGCTAAGCAGGACGGATTCCGTTCTACTCCAGGAAACTGTTTCATTCCAAGAATGAATTCCTGCGACTTATGAACTCTTAAAAATCTTAGCATAAGACACGGGCCGAATCACTCCCAGACTAGTGGAACCGCATAATCAAGCTGTGGATAGACCGTCTGCGATCCTTTTGGTGATGTCGAAGTCAGTCACAGACTGCAACCCAGTCCATCCAGGGGTAGCATTCACTTCAAGGACCCAGAGGTTGCCTTCCTTATCGGGTATGATGTCAACGCCGACAATCTTTCCTCGCACAGCTCTTGCCGCCTGCACAGCGAGGCCACTAACGTCCACATCATTCGAACGAGCGATACCCCCAGAATGGATATTGCTCACCATGCCCTTACGGGGTACTCTCTGCATGCTTGCAATCATCTCATTGTTCAAAACAAGCGCACGGATATCATACCCAGGACTACGAACATACTCTTGGAGCAGAAAAGCACCCTTGCCAAAAAGTTGACTGTGGAACTTCAAATAGTCGTAGATATTCTCCAGATCGAATTTTTTGTCAATGAGTTGTACACCCATTCCGCCGAACCCCGTGATTGGCTTCAGAACACACGGGAAGTTACTCCGTACGAATTGCGCCGCGTCCTCAATGGATTCAGTGATCAGTGTATGAGGCACAGGCAGACCTGCTGAAACCAGCTTCCTCATTGTTTCGGCCTTATTCCGCATGACCAGGATGGATGACACCGAATTTATGACCTCAACACCCAACTCCACTAATGCAAACAAGAGGCCAACGCGGCTGAAAAACGCCCCGATATCATTTGCTCCTAGGTCCAACACGATGAGACGCTCAAGTTTAGTGAGGTCCTTCCCATCTAGGAGGATTTGATGCTTGTTCGTGGCTGCCACCCGAGCCACCTTCCAAGGAATGACATGAGTTACTTGGACCCCGTAGCGAACTAGAGCGTCTTGCAGACCACGCCTTCTCTTTGACGAGGGGTCTGATGAGAAGAGACCGATTCTTGAGAGTCGCTGAGGTGTCAAAGCTACTAACCAGTAGCGTAATGACCATGTCCTCCTTTTATCCATAGCGAGGCGCTTTTAACAGGGTTACACATGTCTGCAAGATTGAAGCAGATGTCGCTATTCTCGGAAACTGAGCTGGGCACAATCAGGAACAAGATTGAGGGAAAGGAAGGTGTATTCCTAATCACCTTCAGAAATCGTCATGGTCCAACACGCCTCAATGAGCTTTGGAGCGAGCACATGGCAGAGCTTGGGCATGCAACCAAATGTCTATGCTGGTGGTCGAGGTTTGGAAACATGGGTCTGCTGGAATGTGAAACCAAAACGGGTCTTCTTATTTTCGGTCAGTGGGCTTTGGCTGACAAGAATGAATTACTCGGCGTGTTCAAAGTCGACCATGAAGAAGTAAAGAATATCCGAAACGGCTTCGATGCAGGAAACGTAGCATCATCTGCGATGAGAGCGATTCGAATCGGCGAAACTGGCGGCGAGAGTGAGTAAGGCGAGAAGATTCATCAGTCAACTGTGAGAGTTTTAGACAGATTCCTTGGAAGATCTGGATTAATCCCTTTGTCAACTGAGAGGAAGTAGCTCAAGAGCTGCAGTGGAATAACGTCAAGAATTGGATTCAGCAGGAGGTCGGCTTTGGGAACCTCCAAGTAGTCAACGCTTTTTGCTACGTAGGGAGTGAGTTTTTCTTCCCTCTCCCCGACGATTATCGTACGCCCGCCTCGGCATGCTATTTCATTGATATGGTTGATTACCATCCAGCTGTCTTCAGGAGTTGTGACGAAGATCACAGGATAGCCATCCGTTACAATGCTGAGTGGACCATGTTTGAACTCCGAACTATACATGCCTTCACAATGATTGTAGCAGATTTCCTTGATCTTGAGAGCGCCCTCCCTCGCAACACCATCGGTGAAGCCATACCCTAGGCAGTAGAGATCAGATACATCAATCAGCGTCCGGGCAAGCTCCTTAGTCTGTATGCCCGCTACGTCGATTGCCTTTTGTGTCATTGAGGGCAGATCGTTCGCTAGGCTATTGATTACGGCTCTACTCTCTTTCGGGTCGAGAGTGCCGTTTCTCTCACCAAGCTTGGCGGCCAAGTAAGCGAAGATGACCGTCTGCGAGTAGTAGGTCTTTGTCGCTGGCACGCTGACTTCGTATCCGCATCCCATAGGGATGTAGGAGTCCGCATTAAACATCAGTGTGCTGCCAATAACATTCACAACACCCAATGTCTTGCCTCGATTTCCGTTTCTGATGAGATTGAGTATGTTCAGAATGTCCTTGGTTTCACCGCTTTGAGATACCAGAACGCACAGACTGTCATCATCAAGTGTGTTTGCGTACATTGGCTCGAACTGTCCACCAATAGCGGGAATCAGTGGAAGGCCTGCCAGTCGATTGAAGTAGTATGTGCCAACAATCCCTGCATTATGCGATGAACCACAGGCAACCAAGTAGACCCGGTTCGCGTCTTCAATCATTCTAAGCCATTCATCACACTTGGCCCCTTGAAGCAGGCCCATTACATCTTGAACGATTGTTGGTTGTTCATTTATCTCTTTGAGCATGAAGTGTGGAAATCCTCCCTTCTCCGCCGCGTGGGCATCAACCTTGGAAACCTCTGGAGTTCTATCAAGCTCTTTTCCGTCTTCAACTCTATAGACCTTTACTCCTTCAGGTCTAAGAACCACCATCTCACCATCCTGAAGGTAAATCACTTGGTTGGTGACTGGAAGGATTGAAGGTAAGTCACTGGATACAATGGTTTCATCCGTGCCAACTCCTGCAACCAAAGACGATCCCATCTTGACCGCGTATACCTCTTTGGTATCAGCTCTCCCAACAGCATACGCAAAAGCTCCCTTCAAATCGTGTGTAGAAAGGCGAACTGCTTCAAACATATCGCCCGTCTTTTCAAAGTACTTGTCCACTGCATGCACACAAAGCTCGCCATCATTCTCAGACCTTACGATGTGACCAGCATCGATTAGCTCCTGTCTGTATTCGTAATAGTTGTGCAGATTGCCATTGTGCGCACCGTAAAGAACCTCATCACAACCAAAGTGGGGCTGCGCGTTCACTTTTGTTGGAGCACCATATGTGGCCCAACGTAGCTGAGTAATCCCACGGTCGCCGAGCATCTTTGAGAGACCTAGCTGGTTGTTCACCTCATCGATTGTGCCTACATCTTTCCTCAGATCCACAACGCCATTATGAACAGCTGCTACGCCTACTGAGTCATAGCCTCTATAGGTTAGCTTCCTGCCGCACTTAACAAGAATCTCGCCTATGTTAATGCGATTGCGACTGACTATGCCAGTGATGCCACACAAGGTGCTCCCTCAGGGTCGTGAGTACTCGATGCTCGAAGTCAGTTGCAGTTCATAATAAAAGGTTCTATCATTACAAATTTGCCCTACGGAATTGAGCGGCTCACGGTTCCTGTCGAAGCCCTTTTATCGCGGAATGCTCAACTCCGCCAAGGAGCCACATGAGAGGATAGGGAAATGGCTAGGCAGAAACGACTAGCACTCTTGCTTCATCCGTTCAGAAGAGACTTATTTCAAGTCCTCTGCGAGAACCCCGGCACATATCTTCTTGAGCTCGTGGACATGTTGGAGTCACCTCTTGGAACTTTAACTTGGCACCTTAGGATTTTGGAACGAGAGGGTCTCGTCAAGTCAATCAAGTTCGCTGGCAAGAGACTTTACTTCCCGAAGATGCTCAGGTCGCAAGAAGCAGAAATGGCGTATCTTACCATGCGGAGTGATACGGCCAAGAAGATTTTCGCATTCGTTGTGAATAATCCTGGCTGCTATCAGGAGCAGATGGCAGAGGCATTGGGTGTCCATCATGACACGGTCCGGTGGCATGTTTCACGCATGGAAGTAGTAGGTCTTGTTAAAGTTGTGAAAGAGGGACGCAAGAAACGTCATCATCTGGCCCAGCTTGGGCAAGCTCTGATAGAGGGAAGCCTCAACATGATATCTGAAACTTTCGTTTTATTCCTCATGGAGAAGCTCGAAGATGGATGCATGAATCCAGAAGTGCGAGAGAAGTCTACTGATCGCATCACCATCCGTATTGATTGTCCGGAGCGCGGCAAGGATTGCTTCATCACTATCAACCTGAAAGAATGGCAGTTCGAAACCTTCGAGGACGAAGAACCAGACACAGTGATTGACGCTGAAGGAGCACGGATTGAGAGCACCTAGGGGTAGGATAACAGGATTTCTTTCACGCGTTGGCATAGCTCACCTGAGTTAGATCCGTGGCAGGCAACCAACAGCAATCTCTTGTCATCCACTTTTGCTATTAAGAGGTCAGTTATCCCAGAGCTTACAATAATAGCGTCTGTGTGGTCCGAATATGTCAAACCATTGGCAAACATGGAGCTGGCAAGTGCAGCAACCTCTACGTGATTTTGAAATCCAACTGCTCCAAGCGGCAGGCCATCCATGGTTAGAAGAATCGCCTGGCTCACTTCTGGCATAGCCTCAACGATCTTGCCTAGGATGCTCTCACCACCATAATCAGAGCTTGCTCCCATCATGAGTTGAATACGTGTTGCTATGGACTGGAAAGCAGGGATTACTTCATCTATATTGAGGTCGGCATCAGCGCCTCTAGACAATACGATCGTCAATTGATACTGAGGCTGCAATACAGTTAGAACCTGTTCAATCCTCGTGGATTGCAGCATGACCGTTGGTCTGCCTTTATCGATATAGCTCAGAGTAGTTGTACCAGCCCATTGCAAGGCGGCTGACACAGTTGCCAGCAGTCGCGGGTCCTTATCCTCAACCTTGGAAACGGACGCGACGACCACGCCCTCTTGGGTAGAGAGCACTACCTGTCTAACTGACTGATGGATGTTCAAAGCATCCTCGAGGAGGTTTGCAACCTCACTTAGCGTGTTCGCGGCCACTGTTAGAAGCAGCTCCCTTCGTCATTTCGCCCATACACATTCCGGTTATAAATAGCTCATGTTTTTGAGATTGAATCCCTATCAATGTCCAGCAATCTTTCGAATCAGATTTCAATGAGCAACAAGTTTAAATCAACCTCACGGGCGGTGGTTCATTAATGCCTATGGAGGTAGCAATGTGAACTCAAGAGTCAACCTTCTGACGTCTTTGGTAATCGTAATAATCGTGTTTGGAGCGGTAGGTGGAATTCTCTTGGTTTCAAATCCCTTCAGGCCGAATAACGTCATGCTAGTAAGTCTAGCTCCCGGTAGAGGCGATCTGAGCGTAGTAGACAATGTATGGGAAGGCCTGCTTGATCTTCAAGGCGACATGGCATTAGATATCCAGTCACCGGAGGAGTTTCCAGAAACCCCTGCAGAAGCACGTGTTCTATTGGAGGAATATGCTGCAACTGGCTATTATGAACTCATCGTGGTTCTGGGTGATGAGTTGGCTGGTATAGTGAAAACTGTGGCTGATGCTTTTCCAACACAGAGGTTTGCTCTCATAGGTGGTCAGGCGGATGCTGACAACATAATATCAGCGACATTCGCGGTTGAAGAGGCAGCCTTTATTGGAGGCGTCCTTGCCGCGTTTCTCGCCGCAAATGATGAAGATAGGAAGAACATTGGGATTATTCAGGCAGTCAGCGGCGACCATGATATCGACGCAATGGTTGATGGTTTTCTCATGGGCGTAGAGGCTGCCAATTCAACGTTCAATCTTAACGTTTCACTCATCAACATCTGGACTATCGGCAGCTACAACGATAGTGAGACGGCAAGAAATCTTGTCGCCAGTGCGTTTGGCATATACCATGCAAGCATACTCTTCACTCCTGTAAGAGCCAGCATGCAAGGCATACGCCTTGGGATGGAAGACGCCAACAACACCCTGTTTTACGAGGACAGAATGCCGCTCGTAATTGCAGCAGATATGAATCTGGACTACTACGGACTACCCAATCCAGAGATAGCCTTTGGTCGATCTTGGATTGCTACAAGCGTCATTCCAAGAAGCGATTTCGTAATCTATGATTTTGTCAATGCAACATTATGGGATGAATTTCCAGGAGGAACACATACCCATTACAATCTAGGATCGGGGTACGTTAATATCACGGACTTGCAGTTCAGCAACACGTACATTATGGAGACGTGGACAAACGCCACCCAGGATTACCAAGCTGCCATAATCAATGGAACAATCACATTCCCATAAGATCTTCACAATCTTCAGTTGGGGGCAAATGCCCCCGCAACTCCTTTTTTTCCTCCATCTAGCTGGTGGCTAATCATGAAAGCTGTAGATATCGTAACACTGTCTTTGCAAGGGGAAATGCTCAAGGATCTCAAACGAACTGGATGGGCACTTGCGGGAGTTCAAGACTCCAATGGAGAATCTGTCGCGTCACATGCGTGGGGGACTGCCCATATTTCGCTTCTCCTAGCCGAATGTTACAAGAGCGATGGAAAAGAAGTTGATCTAGCTCGAGTACTAACGATGGCGATTGTTCACGACTTGCCTGAAGCACTGATATCGGATATACCGAAAAAGGCATTGCAGCTGGGCGGCGAGTCAATTCAGAGGGGCAAGCAAGATGCAGAAAGAAAAGCACTCGGCATCATGATGAAACCGCTCGGAATGATTGGAAACAGAATACAGTCTGCGTGGGAAGAATTTAACACACCTGACAGTATCGAGGCACAGATTGTTAGAGCTTCAGATACATTTGACATGCTTGTTCACGCACTTGCAATGGAAAGGAACGGCGTGTCCCCAAAGATGCTCCATCCATTCTTCGTATCGAGTCAAGGCGCGATTGATTCATTCAGTGTGCCTATCTTCGATGATGTCTACACAATTCTATTGAAAGAACATGAAGCGAACGCACAGAGGATGGGCATCAATCTCGAGTCCTGATTGAGAACCTAATCAGGCAAAGACCGAATCCCAACTACATCTTCAGGATCCTTATCATACAAGTCCCGTCGCAATGTGGCTGCAAGAAGACGTGCAACTCGAATGGGCTCGGGAACTCTCCCATCCAGTGTGAAGAGATCTACAAGTCGCTGAGCCTTTTCCAAACTCATTCCAATGTTATTGATGTAGACCGAATAGCCGCTTCTCAGCGGAACAAGAGTTCGCTCTCCGGCACGCTCCAACACTGCAAGACGCTCCTCCCATTCAGATGGAAAGTATTCGCGGATGTATTTTGCAATGCCTTCTGATGAGTGGTAAGTCACACAGGCGATGGGCACACCCGTATTCTCATGCAATGAAACGAGGTCTATGACATTGAACCACGATATGGCGCTACCGCCCAGCATCCAAGCACGTATGTCACTCCGACGAAGGCGATGATACATCGAGATGAGCTCGTCAGTTGAATCGGTCCCGCCAACGGTTGGACGGCATACTCCAGTCCCATCGATTCGAATATCTCCACGCATCACAATCCCTGCAACCACGCCATTCTTATCGGATTTCCTAAAGCTCTCAGCAACACCCAGTACGCGTATTCCTCTCTTCCAAGAAGATGTATCCTTGGGGGAATCGAGCGGTTCGATTTTGTGTACTTGGTTCATCTTGCCCCACATCTGTGATACTTATCGCTTTCATTTGCGTGTTTCTATATCCTGCAGGGCAGATAGAACGATGGGCTTCTGAGCATATATCGCGAGCGGAATGTACTTGTCGGTGTAACTGACTAGGTTAGATTCCGCGAGCCCATAAAGCTCCATTTGAACTTAGATTGAAAGTTCTGGAACCCCTATCTGCGAAGAAAGATTCCTCTGAATCCATTCGAGAATGCCCCCCGTGATAGATTTATTAATGGCGCATAAATACGGTGAATTTGTACTTCGGATTAGGGATGTGAGTGTGGCCACCATGTTCGATATGGACTTCGAACAGATTCAAGGAAAAATCAAGGAGATTATGGAAGAGGCCACACAGACCGCTGCAGGAATCAAGGCAGCAATACTCCTATCGAAAGAGGGTTTGCCTATCGCATCAGCCCTGCCGGCAGGCTTGGAGGAAGCTGAGATTGCGGCTATGGCAGCATCGATTCTGGGAGTAGCAGATCTAGCGGCTGAGAGGATGGACCAAGGGACTCTAGAAGAAGTGTTGATGACCAATGAAAAGGGCCTGGTTATCATGAGGAGCGCGGGTGAGAAGGCCATTCTGGTCCTTGCGGCTTCCAAGAATGTTAAGACCGGGCTTCTTGTGTATGCCGCCAGGACAGCAAGTGAGAAAATAGCGCCGCTTCTTTAGAAAATCACAGTCCAACAAGCCACAGATAGATGACGGGTATCCAAATGCTTATCTCTGCTCCAAAGCAGTCACTTGAGAGGTCGCACGCTTGGCTATCGCTGATCCAGATATCTATGAGATGGAGGAATACCGAGGTATCGAGTTTTTCGTACCCGGGGCACTAGTTGAACGAGAGGTAGATGGGAATAGGCTGTTCCGAGTTCTACTCCTTACAGGCGCAGGTTTCGCTCTAGTAGTAGCAATCACGTTAGTAATGACGCTTTTCCTGGTTGCAGCAGGGCTTATTGCAATTGATATCGTCACCTTTGCGATCTACTTCGCCCCCTGGACTTTCTTAATACTCAGTATCGCATCGCTAGGTTTCATCGTGCCGCCAATCTTTGATGCAAGGAGAAGGGGCATGCCCCTAGGAGACATCGGAATTAAATCGGATTCCCCAGTTGTTGACGTAGCATTGGGACTTCTCGTTGGAGGGGTTATGTTGGGACTGAACTTCATCGTTACATACATAATCAACACGACAATTGGAATCCCTGACGATGGCTCCGGAGATATGTTCCTCGCGTCAGACCCAATGGAATTGCTGGCCTGGATTGGCGTGATGTTTGTAGTCGTTGGATTCTCTGAGGAGCTACTATTCAGAGGCTTCCTTCAACGCAGGATAGAGATATACTTCAGATCAAGGAACAAGAACTACCGGTTTTGGACCCTAGTCATTACGTCTTTCATCTTCGCAGCAGTTCATTTGGATCTCATTGGACTTCCCGTTAGATTCATGCTTGGCGTCTTCTTGGGATATCTTGCACAGAAGAGGAAATACTCAATCCTCGGTCCCACTGTTGCGCATGGCTTTAACAACGCGGCTGTTGTAGTCTTGGTCAGCATGGGATTCTGATGGCAACTCATCTAATGAGTACAATTCCCGAAAGAAACAGCTTGGGAGAGGACCGGGCGAGCCTGTCCTACTCCCGTGCACTACAAACTTGTGACTACTGGGCAGCTAATTGCCAGTATCTGTAGGATCCTAATTCTCATACTTGAAAGCGCATTTGACATTCGCTCTGTATTTCACAATCTTATTGTCCATGACCTTGCATGTGAAGTGGACAACATCCAAACCTACGATACCGCGCAGAGTCTTGGCGGCTTGATCCAAGGCACTTTTTGCTGCGTCTTCCCAGCTCGTTTCGCTTTCTCCAAGCAACTCGATTATTTTAACAACTGTCATTTTTCTACCTCCAAATGGATTAAGGCCTTGATAGCTCGATCGGCTTAAGGACATTTTCCATAATCGAGTAGAATTCGAGTGATTTTGTAAGTATCAGGCGAGCGACTTGCGCTTCGAGAAGACAATCCAAGCGAATATCATCAGTCCTACTGAAACGGCAAGAATCCTTGCAATTTCAGTACTAAAGATCATGATGTCGACCCCCTTGAATGCGGTGTCGAATATCATTACTCGGCCGAGGTTCAAAGGCCAGTATTCATCGACAATCCCCACATCCATAAAACCCGTACCCACGATGAACGAACTGAATAACAGGAATAGAAATGATTGATTCGCTTGAAGTCGCGTTGTAACAATCGTGGATATGAAGACGCCTAGCGATGAGCCTGAGAAGGACATCAGTGCGAGTATAATGTTCAACGTAAGATAGTCTGTATTTGGGACAATCCCGAATAGCCCCATCCAAAGGACCAAGATGAACTGAGCTTGAATCATGCCAACGATAAAATAGCCAATGACTTTGGCTATGATTGCCTCCATCTTTGTGGCGGGCGTTAGGAGCATTCTGCTTAGTGGAACATCGCCAACAATCGCTTGAGCTGCAGTAGCTGATGTTGCGATGAATATACTGAAAACTAATAGGAATACTCCAAACGTCGCGGCAAAGTAGTTGCCTGTGGGCTCCCACTCTCTCACCTGATTCATGCGCACTTCGTGATTAATCCAGCCATGATCATTCCTGAACTGGATAACTACATCATTGAATGCAGAGAACACTGCCGCTTGACTATCAAAGTCTGTGCTGCTTATATGAACCTCAACAAACGATGGAATATTGTTAGTAATATTGCCCTCGAAGCCGTAAGGAATGATGGCATAGGCGTCCACTTTGTCCTGATAGAGAGCCAACAGAGCTTCCTCTTCGGTTTCATACATTATGATGATGAAGTCAGGGCTATTCTGCAGATACCACGTGAAATTTTCCGAGAGGTCTTGGCTCGGATAAGTATGGGTGGGGTCATCGTCCACGAGACCGATTATCAAGGCATCTTCGCTCTTGCCCTCGGAGTCAGGGATGGGTGTCAAGTTCCTCTGTTCAAGCGCTAGCCACATTGTGCCCATGATCATTGCGGGAAGCACGAAAATGAGAAGCAGGGCATACCGGTCATTCTGTATGAGCCTGATCTCCTTAAGAAACATGGACCATATGCGCCATAGTTTCGTGTTTTTCTTCGTCCCCGCTAATGACAACAAATGTCACTCCTTCGTTAGTGTTCGTATTCATGGTGGCCTTTTATGCGTTTTCAGCCGTCCACTCGTTCCGACAAGACCTAGCACATCAGCACACATTAAAAGATACAGGACCATTGGACCAGCGTCCCCCCAGGAATGAGCTTTCTTAATGACCTCATTCTTCGTCATTCGCGTGCCATGTTGATAGAGATTTCCTAGCAGATTCTGTATGCCCAAATCCCCGTATGGAAATACAGTGAAATCGCCAAGACCTGCAATCATGAGAGTCTGCACGGTCCATTCGCCCACGCCACGAATCGAAGTCAATGTGTCCATGACTTCTTCATACGGACATCCTAGGAGTCCCTCAATGTCAACCTCTCCGGATACAGCTAGGGAGGCTATTTTGAGAATGCAGCCGGTCTTGTAACCAAGTCCAAGAGCACGGAGGCCCTCCTCACCAGAGTTGAGCAATTGTGAGGAAGTCGGAAAAGGATAGAGCTTGCGGCCATCCAGTTCATGCGCACGGGTCAATTCAAGAACAAGCCTTTTCGTCAGCACATTCGCGGCTCTGTAGGAAACCTGTTGCTGGATGATCGATTTGACCAACCCCTCAAACAGACTATTCGCCACATAGGGTCGAATGCCAACTACCGACGGAGCAATATCTGAAATGATAGGGTCATCCTGCATTGCGGTGAGCGCATCACTAACATCTACCTTAAGTCCAAGAACCCAGCGAATCTTATTTCGGATTTGCTCCCTGCTGAGACTGACTGACTCGGCTAGAACCTTCAGTGTGGCGCCTGGTTGAAGCTGATCAACAATAACCCTTGCAGATTCATTGTCAAAAGTGAATACTCGCCCCACGCCTTGCTTCCAAGTCACCTCAGGGACGGGCTGAACATCAGAATATATCCAAGAATGAATCGAGGAAACGAGATCATAACCCGCAGGTACTCGAAGTGTCAGCTTCATGTTGAAATATCCACTCTTGATAAGTCACCGAGTTGAGTTTGAGCATTGGCAGAGACTGAAAAAGGGATTGGCCCCTGAGTAACTGCCCAAAGCGCAGATAACGTCAGTATTATATCAGGACAAGCGAGAATCGCGGAGGAGGTCTAGAGTTGACTCAAATCCCACAGCATCATCCATTGGCGAAGGGAACCAAGTATGGTCTGGTGATTCTTGCCACCGCATTTCTCAACATCGGACTTTTTCCAATAACATACGTACTGACGCCTCTCTTCGCGGGAATCGTATGCGGGTTTCTAGTCGGATCTACAAAGAGGGCGGTGCTGGGTGGCTATTTGGGCGCATTCATAGTCTTTGTACCCCTTGAGATTCTGACAGCGCCTGGACTGATGGACTATCTTGTACAGAGCGGAGCTTTAACAATGGCAGAGATTCAAGAGATGATTCTGGTGTTCTATCTTCTTCTGATACTCGCCGCGTCTCTAATCTCCATTCTTGGCGCAACAGGGGGACTGCTTGGGTCCAAGCTGAAACGTAGACACAGTTAGGGTGTAGGTGGTGGGTGCAAAATCAGGTATCCACAACAATGGTGCCCGGCGAGAAATCAGCGTGTGGACCCACTGTGGTACGTCGCAGCGGATTGCCGAATAGCACCCATTCTACGGTCGAAACAGCCTGACTGGATTCTAGCTCATTTGATTTGCCGTTCCTGATGTTGTCTATCTCGCGTTTGTATTTTTCATCTAGATGGGCGTGCAATGCACGGTCCACTTGTGTCTTGACCTGTCCAATGAGGTCATATGTGTCCAGAAGGTCAAGAAAGCCATACTTCCAACCGTCGCTAAAAGCACAATCCTTCCAGTTCTCAAAGGACTCGGTGTTATTCATCGTGTCCAGAGTCGCTCCTATGTAGCACGCACATTTTTTCAGGAAAGCTTTGAGCAGAGGACCCTCTTGCGCAGTACTGCACGCCTCCGAGTAGATGACAGGATACCCCTGGAAGTTGATGGTCGATACTTGCTCAGCACTCAATATCACAGAGTTATGAGACACCCATTTCTCAGGAGTGCCATGAATGCGGTTCGTAAAGACGCCATCGGAGAATTGTAAAATGAATTCAGTGACTTCAAGCAGTTTCACATCTTTTCGTGTGAATTGTTTCAGAATCTCCACGTCAAAGCCCAGATCAACTAAACTCTCGACATGACGCCTTGAACGATCGGGTTGAGAGTCAAAGACAATAGCTATGTCGCTGTCAATAATCAAAGGATCGAAGTGAGATAGGATAATACGAGGCGGACCGAATACCCTACCTACTGGAGAGTCTGGGGTTCCATCCCCGGTCGTATCCTGCAGAAAAAAATCAGTGAAACCAAACACGCCCTGGTATGTTAGTGGCGTAGCTGGTAACTGCTTATTGCTGCCTAGAAGCAGAATCCCAGCGTGTTTGCCGGGCTCAAAGTTCTTCCTGATTGTTTTATGTGTAGAAACCCAAGAAGATTCAGTTTCGGAAACGAAGTCAGCTCCTATTTCACGTGCCTTGTTCTTGTAGAGCGCAGTGTTTTCCTTACCCACCTTACCGCAAACAACCAGGATCTTTCTCAGAACCTCTCGAGAAGTCCGACCAACTTCGAACGAAAGGTCGCGGTCAGTCATCTTATCCGCCGATGCCTTTCGGATTCTGTCAATGGCTCCTGTACCAGACTTCTGGATGACATTCATGTAGAATCAATTGGGGAACAGTAGCGAAAGCGATAATACAGTTTCTGCTGCATAATCCAACCCCACCGGTTTCAAGTTCACGAGGTCAAATCATGCAGGAATCAATAAAGGTGATCTCCCTAGATCTTGATGGCGTCTTGTTCAATGGTCCCAGCGCCGCTTACCCCCTAGCGGTTGAGCTGGGTCTCGGTCATAGGTTTCTCGAAGTCTATCAGAAGACAGTGGCGGAAGCTCAGTCATTGGAGGACTCCATCGTTGAAGGTTCCAAGATCTGGCGAGGGGTGCGTGCGAATGGCACATACGACTATACAGTAGAGTCATTGCCTTTAATGACCGGAGCCGAGGATGTAGTTTCAACGCTCAAGAGTTGGGGATACAAAGTGGGCTGCATTTCAAGCGGAGTTAGTCAGTTCTTCATGAAACCGTTCATACGAAGACTGGAATTAGATTTCGGCTATTCCAACATCCTAGGTGAATCTAATGGAGCCCATGATGGGACGGTGCGGTATGTCATGGGAGGTCCTCAGAAGGCCGAAACTGCAATTGACTACTTGAGAGAAGAAGGTCTTCTGGCGGAGTCGTTGGCAAGCGTTGGAGATGGGAAAAATGACATTGCCCTCTTCGCGATATCGGCATTCAGTATCGCATTCAACCCCGTGAGCGAAGATGTGAGCAAGGCCGCTACAGTGACTGTGCGTTCAGAGAGCTTGAGAGATATACTCCAGTACTTTGACCCAGAATCTTAGGCAGAAACTTTGCGGAGTACTGCACAGATGTGCTCTATCTCATCCTCGGTCAGCATCGGATGAACTGGAATGTCGAAATGCGTGGCACCCACCTCTTCTGAGATGGGCAGATTTACTTTCGAGTAATTTGGATAGTCAATGTATTTGGCCCAACGCCACTCACTGATATCCAGGTACGTATTCTGCCTGTGACAGGGGATAGCATAAACTGCTCTGGACCCAACACCGTTGTCGCGCAGTGCCTGTACCATCTGATCGCGGCTCATTTTATCAGAGTGCAATCGGGGAGCATACAGGTGATAGCCTGATTCAAACCCCTTGTCTGCTACCTGAGGTCTGACTGAATCATACTCGGAGAAGAGATTGTTGTACATTTGTGCCGTCTTTCGACGCTTCTTGACCACTTCAGGCATTCTCTTCAGTTGCTCAATGCCAATGGCGGCAACCATATCTAGCATTCGACTATTGTAACCAACGCGGAAATGACTGTAGCCTCCTTGCTTGCCCCGCCCATGGTTCTTGATGCTCAACATTCGGTCAAGCAGCTCTTCATCATTTGTTGTAACCATCCCGCCCTCGCCGGTCATCATGTTCTTCGTGGCGTAAAATGAATATGTTCCAGCGTGGCCGAATGAGCCAACCATTTTGCCATCAATTGTAGATCCATGCGCTTGACAAGCATCTTCGACAACAAGCAGATCATGCTTGCTGGCAATCTCCATGATGCGCTTCATATCTGCAGGCATTCCGAAGATGTGAATGGGCATAATGGCCTTGGTTCTGGCAGTTATCGCAGCCTCAATCAGGTCTGGATCTATATTGTATGTATCACGTTTGATGTCCACAAATATCGGGACGGCTCCAAGCATTGCAATTGAATTCGCTGAAGCAATAAACGTGAAGGGACTTGTGATGACTTCGTCTCCCGGCTGGATACCTAGTGCTTCAAGCACCGTGCTTAGCGCGGTTGTGCCATTGCTCGTTACGGTTGCAAACTTTGTGCCCACGTATTTGGCAAACTCACTCTCAAACTGCCGGGCAACCTTACCTTCCGCGAGCATGCCTGACTTGAGCACGCTCTTAACAGCTTCGATTTCCTCATCTCCGACAATAGGTTTGGCAAAAGGTATCATGCTAGTCACAGAACTCGCTGTAGACAGCGTCGTTATAACATTATTCAAAGAAGTCGACTTAATCGATAATAGCCAGTTACTGTCGAAGCAAACGCAAAAGGCTTAGTTTATTATTGATTATGCATCTATCATACTGAGATGGTTATGGTTGAGATTCACATACGACCCATGCTCCGTGTGTAATCCACCAACCTCATATCCATGATTTTCCTACTGGCTACTACTACACCTTCTGATTTGTTATATTAGGTTCTTATAACCTGAAATCAGGTATATGCATGTATAACTACTTCCATACAAGTAGAATGCGCTATGCTGTCTCCCCTTCATCATTCCATGGGCTCGTTAATATTTTAGGTTCAGTTTTTTGAAGGATTAGAAGCCCCAGAGCTAATTGAATTGGTATTGGTCCCATATAGAGCAAGATACCAAAATTCTCTAGAACATAGAGCATCATTGAAATTCCAAGCCACAGCGGTAAAAGCAGAGTGAGTGCCCCTAAGACATAAGCTACTCTTCTTGACCCATCTCTCTTGAAACAACGAATGATTTGAAGCGCAAACAGGATGTTGAATACTCCTGTTGATACGGCTGTAAAAGTGTATCCAAGGTCAAATATGTGAAATGCATAGAATGACCCATTTTTAAACCGAAGAACCCAGATTGAAGCGTAAATGGCTGTTTCAACTACGCTCGACCTTGCACCTTGCCAGAACACCCCAAAGGGTGCTGCAAGTGTAAATACGGCTAAAATGTTAGCTACTTGACGCTCAGTCAATTTCTCTAGGTCCATTCAATCAGTCCCTCAATACAATCGTTCGCAGTGACATGAACTCATAGCCAGCCTTTTTTTTAACAATACTTCCGTCAGAGTGCACATCCTGAGAAACTTAAAGCTTTTATCTATCTTCAAACGTATTCCTATTGACTCTGGACTCACTAGAAGTTGTCAGTCTACATCTAGTGTATGAATGTAAACTACGTTATTAAGCAAATCTACTTTCGGATAAAACATTTTGTCATCGAACAGAGATTGCATCATAACAATGTCAGTTGCATCTGAATAAGGAATCAGCGCTTCGCCTACTCATCTTCTGAATCGAAACTCTCATGCCGATACATCCGGGATTCCATGATGCCCACGAGCCCAACCGAACCCATCATCACTGCCAATGTCACAAGCATGTACAAAAGATTGCCCAGAATGAATACAATGGCAAGCCCAAGCCCGCTGAGAAGACCAGTTGATATCCTGACGAAATTGGTGGTCTTGCGAGATGTGAGTCGTTGTGACACCCAGTCAATAACTGTCGAGAAGCCCAGAGCTAATGCTATGAGGAACCAGAGCCAGGTTTCTTCCCATGTTGTACCTAGGCTGATGCCTGCAAGGGCCATAACACCGACCCCGATTGCTAGCCCCCCATAGATTCCGGTGCAGCGACTGCAGAAATACACTGAACGGCCCCTGAAAGAGAGCCTAAGACAGTGCCCGAAGTGAGAAGGCGGATGATGAGAAAGTAGAGTATGAAAGCTATCCTTGACTTCATCCCCT
>JAUWOA010000110.1 GCA_030612365.1 Candidatus Thorarchaeota archaeon | reverse complement strand
ATAGACACAGGCAACTGGTGGAGCGACTACAATGGAACGGGGGAGTACGAGATTGACGGCATTGCTCATAGTGTAGACAGGTATCCCAACGTCCTACCAAACGGAACACCCAGTTTCCCATTGGACCCTATTGGTGGTTTCAGTGTCGAGTTCCTTGCACTTGCAGGCGGGGGTGTTCTCATTACTGCAATTGCTCTATTCATACTCTTCAAGAGGCGACGGACCCCATGAGATTAGGCGAGGATTAGCGAACTGTAATAGTAGATACCCCTATCCATTAGGCGACACAACTCAGCCAGAAATTGACAGCCCCGCTGATGTGATTCGTTTCCCTGAAGAAGAATCCTTAGAGTAAATTTTTCGAAAGACACATTAGCACAAAAAGCCAATATCCTGACCAGTCCTACGGGGGGACTTGGAGGAAAACGTCTTGGATAGAAAGGTAGCAGTTCTTGCTCTAACGCTGAGTATGCTTCTTGCCATCTCATCTGTGCCGCTTGTTGGAATACTCCAGCAGTCTGGTGGCCACAATGTGGTCCTTGGAACTCTGATGGAAAGCGTCCCTGCAGATTATGTCCTAGCAGCGCCGATTCTAGTCACGTCAGATGACGAGTTCAACGCAACTGTCTGGTCAGGAAGTGGCACTGAAGGAGATCCGTACTTGGTTGAGAACTTGAATATAACAACAGATGCCGGCTGCGTAAACGTTACGAATACAACAAAGCACTTCGAAATAAGAAACTGCTTCTTCGCGTCTGTCAGCACTCCTGCTTTGTATGGAGTCATTCTCCGCGATGTCACCAACGGAGCTGTAAGAAACTGTATCATTAGAGGAATAAATATGGGAATTGCATGCTACAGGTTCAACAACAGCATCATCTCTGATAACACTATCTTCAATTGCAGTTCTGGAATTCAAGCTGACTCGATAAGCAACGTTACCATCTCTGGAAACATTGTATACAACAATTTGCACGGCATGTGGTTTTCCTTAACAATCAATTGTGATGTGGTCCACAACACAGTATTCAACTGCACGCTTGGCGGTGTGCATCTCAGTGTGGATACGAACATCTCGAGATTCGCCCACAACACAGTCCACTCCATAAAGGGTAGCCATGGCATGGAGAGCGGCATCCAAATGGCGGGTTCACCGGGTTGGATAGTGGAAGAGAACACACTCTACGACAACTACTGCTCAATCAATGTGTTGTGGGTCGAGGACTGTTTCGTAAAAAACAATGATATCTCAAACAGCACGATGGGCATAGATGCATATAATGTCAACAGCAGTGTGTTCGAGGGAAATACCTTCTCTGACTGTAGGTCAGCAATGAACTTCTACGACTGCAATGATTGCGTGTTGTCGGAGAATGCGTTGTCCGGCATTGATTATCGAGGTATAGGGATTCTCGACTCCACCCAGTTCAATGTGACGGGGAATTCACTCGATAGATGCGGGATTGCCATAGATGGCTTGACCGTGTTGAAGTGGAGGCATGTCGTTATCGACAATACAGTGAACGGTAAGGAACTCGGCTATTTCGTTGACGAATCGGACATGGTCATTGACGGCGCAGTGTACGGTGCGATATACCTAGTCAACTGCGACGGGGTCACTGTCCAAAATGGCGAGTTCCACAATGGCTCAATGGGCGTCTGTATCGCTTTCTCAGACCATTGTGAAGTAGTTGATTGTGAAGTTCAGGGTCAGCTATACGGGGGAATCAGACTATTCTACTCCGAAGACTGCGTCTTGGAGCGTAACATCATTCACAACAACACACGTTACTGGATAGAGGGGTATGGTGGGATTGATCTTGGGTTTGTGGCTAACTGCAGGATAACTAGAAACAGAATCTACTGGAACCTGGGATACGGCATCAGTGTTCGCCACGGAATGCCTGCAGTAAATTGTACAATCGTGAACAATGCTATCTATAATAACTCGCGTTATGGAATTAGCATCAGGGGGTATGAAAACACAATTCATGGAAATGCCATTGGTTGGAATGAAGGAGGCAACGCCATTGATTCTGGGTCTGACAACACTTGGGACAATGGAATAGACACAGGCAACTGGTGGAGCGACTACAACGGAACGGGAGAGTACGCGATTGACGGCATTGCTCATAGTATTGACAGATATCCCAACGTCCTACCAAACGGAACACCCAGTTTCCCATTGGACCCTATTGGTGGTTTCAGTGTCGAGTTCCTCGCAATTGCAGGCGGGAGCGTCATTATTGCTGCAATTGTGCTGTTCATAATCTTCAAGAGGCGACGGATACCATAAGGCATAACGTCAAACCACAGTCAGCGTACGGAGGATTCTCATGTGATAAGCAGGCGTAGAGCAGTATTATGTGGTCTGATTTTCGTCCTAGTCATGACAAGTCTACAGTGGAGTCAAGATCATCAAGTCATGGCGTCCACTAGCCTAGCACAGACATCCATTACTTCTGCAGAAGCCTATGAGGCGCACTTCCCAATCGTAATTGACAGTAATGATGACTTTACCGCCTGGGATTTCTCTGGCAGTGGAACCAACGGTGACCCATACATCATTGAGGACCTGAATATCACAGCCGATGGTAGTTGTATTTCAATATCCGCAACTTCGGTTTTCTTTGTTATCAGGGATTGCTACCTCGAATCAGGGTGGTATTCGTCAGCCATTCATCTCAACCAAGTTGCTTTTGGCCGTGTGGAGAGGTGCAAGATAGTTCATTCAGACTACGGGCTGCGGCTCGTCCAGTCAAGCGACTGCACCATTGACAATATCACTGCCTACAATTGCGACGATGGAGTTTACATACACCGGTCGCATCGCATCTCGATATCCAACAGCAGAATCTTCAGCAATACGCGAGGAATCGACGTTGAGTGGTCTGGTAATTGCTCTTTTGTTGGTAACAAGATCTATCGCAATGTGGTGAGAGGGGTTTCTCTGGATGTGGACACGCACAATTGCTCAATCTATTCGAATAGCGTAGGTTGGAACGGGGAGATGTACCCTGGCACTCAAGAAAGGAATGCTGAAGACTTCGGTCAAGACAACCTATGGGATGATAACGTAAGCATAGGGAACTATTGGACCGATTATGACGGCAACGGACCCTACGAGATTGAGCCAGGATCACTGAACTCCACTGATAGATACCCCCATCTACTAAGCGACACAACTCCGCCAGCAATTAATAGTCCTGCGGATGTGATGTTTGAGGAGGGCTCATCAGGCGCGGACGTGACCTGGACTCCAAGAGATGAATTCCCGTATGAGTATGCCCTCCATAAAGATGGCATCCTCTTCATAACGCTAGACTGGGTTGGCGAGGATATAGAGATTCATATAACAGGCGCACAGCCGGGTCTGTACAACTTCACCCTCTTTGTCTATGATGCTTTTGGAAACGTTGTCAATGACACGGTAATCGCAAACATAATGGTGAATGTCTTTGGAGGTGCAGGAACCGAATTGGTGGCTGCCGCATCGTTAGTCAGTGTCGTGGTGGTCGCCATTGTGCTTCTGGCTGTGAAGAAGATGCGTTGACAGTTAGTCTATTAATATCATCGCCCATTGATAGTGGTTGACGTGAGTTACAGTACGATTTCAAAGCGTACGTAATGAACGTCCGGAGCGGCTAGGTCTATGATGGAGATGCAGCGTAGCTCATTGCGTTCCGGTTCTCCTCTTCAGACCCCGATGCTCGTATGTCCTGGCCGCTCCTGAAAATTCCATTCTTGAATCATGGGTTGCCTTCAAGACTTGCTCCCAAGACTACTGAAACTGTCAGGAGAAATTAATGGGGAACGATAGGCGCTTCCTAGGTAAATCGCTGTTACTTCTGAAAAAGCGACATCGACAAAAGCCGAATTTAAGGCACGAAATGGGAATATTCTCAGAGATGACTCACCGTACTACTTCTAGAATGAATTGTTCAAAGATTAGATTGATATCAAAATGTACGAAATAGATACAACCGTAGAAGAAAATCATTCTACATGTGTATAGAGGAGCACAGGCGGAGGTTTATGCAATAAATGCAATAACTCTGAGGGAAGTAGTTTGAGTTGAGAAGAGAGAGTGGAACCATACTTGTTACGATTGTGATTGTGCTCCTGTGCTCAGCATTTATTCCAATGCATGCACGGGCTGATCCATTTACTGAAGGCACACTTGTACCAGCTGATGTTTCAGTTAGCGGGAGTATTACTGATAACTTTGTCAATATCACATATCAGATGGTTTTCGATAATACTGGGTCTTCGATTGCCCAAGAAGTTGACTGGTTCTTTGGTCTGCAGGACAGTATCAGGCTAAGTAACCTCTCTGTCATCCTTGGAAACAAAACATACTGGGGTCGTGTCCTACCCGAGGTCGAAGCAATTGAAGTGTATAATGAGAGTGTTGCCCTAAACAAGAGCGCAGTCTTGGTTCAAAGATATGCAGATGGGTACTCTGTTCGAATAAATGTTGAAAATGGAACAGAAGCGATTCTATCTGTCTTTATCGAGGGGTTGCTCACGAGGAGCGTAGGGCTCTATTGTCTTGATCTACCCCTTGGTCGGACAGGCATCATTGATGTAGCATTCACTCTTGATATTGATATCATATCCAATTATGCTCCTGTAACAGGATACTCAATTGAAGGACTTCCAAGTTTCATTGCAACCGATCTACCTAACGGAATCCGGCTAGAGCATACCTCATCTTCCTTAACAATTGCTGAAGGTTTGGAAATCATTTATGCTCTGGATCGACAGACAGGTGGTGCGCAGCTTCTAACCCATACCAATGGATCCGATCAGTTCTTTGTGTACATGCTTGCACCAGAGGTAACCGAAGTTGTTGAAACCGCACATAGGCAGTACGTATTTGTTCTTGATAAGTCAGGGTCGATGGGCGGGTTGAAGATTGAACAAGCAAAGACAGCTTTCAATTCGATGATTGGTACGTTACTTTCTCAAGATCTCTTCAATGTTGTCGCTTTTGATGATGAAATTTCGACCCTATGGGATGAACCACACTCTGCCTCCGGAAACAACATATATGAAGCGCAGGACTGGGTTCAATCGATATCAGCTGGAGGATCCACTAATTTCCATGGAGCGGCAATTACGGGACTTGCAACGTTTAATCCTGGCGATAATGTCAAGGCAATGTTGATTCTTTCAGATGGATTACCAACTGCCGGAACGATTCAGGATACTCCAGGTATTTTATCGGCAATAAGTGAAGCCAATACGCTAGATGTTTCAATCTCAACTGTAGCATTTGGCTCAGATTCGGATGAAAACCTCATGGCTAACACTGCCGCACAGAACGATGGTTACTTTGTCTTCATTGACCCGTCAGAAGATGCAAGCACAGAACTGCTAGATTTCTATGGAGTGTTTTCAACCCCAATTGCAGATGATTATAGTATTGTCTTTAATGGAGCAATTGAGGTAATCTCGTTGTCACCGCTCGATGAATCACCATTCTTCAATGGTACGGAGGTCATCATTGCAGGGCGATATATTGAGGAAATGACTGTCACAACATCCATTGATTATGTGACTGGAACTGAAACCTATGTAGACACAGTCGGAATTGCTATGCAGGATAAACCCCATGTCGAAAATATATGGGCTCAACAAAGAGTTTCATACTTATTGCGTCAAGCCTCATTGCATGGGGAGAATGATACACTCAGAAATGAAATTGTACAATTGAGCATGTATTATGGAATAGCAATAGCAGGATACACTGCTATGGTTTTGACGGCATATGATGCATCATCAACGGGAGAAGGCACACTTGAAGGTGTCTATGTTTATTTACCTACTGCACCAGCTGCAACGAGAGGACCACCAGCAGACTATTGTGTTTCGTACGGCATTATGCTGGTCCCGATCTTGGTCAGTGGTGTTGGACTAGTTGTGATTGTGCTCCTTATCTCGAAATTCAGGAGACGTTAGTACCTACACATATGGAGTCAGAGCGAAGACCATAGCAAGAGTTCTGCAAGAATATTGTTGACCTTCTTCAAAGCTTAGAAGACTATGCCACAATACATAAGTGCATTTCCACTGGTGCCTGCGCCATCACCTAGGTGAGAATATAATGGCACTTGACTTCGCAAAAGGCATTACAGAATTCCGTTGGCATGGGCGCGGCGGTCAGGGAGTGATCACCAGCAACCAGATGCTAGGAAAGGCAGCCCTTGCGGAGGGTAACTACATACAGGCGTTTCCAGAGTTCGGTCCTGAACGCACGGGAGCACCTGTTAGAGCATTCCTGAGGATAAGCAAGAAACCGATTCAGGTGTACGCTCAGGTTTACAAGCCAGACGTTGTGGTCTGCATTGACCCAACTCTGCTTGATGTAGTGAACCCTACCGAGGGACTGAAAGAAGAT
>JAUWOA010000116.1 GCA_030612365.1 Candidatus Thorarchaeota archaeon | reverse complement strand
GTCAGAGGATACTACATGATAGCAAGAGTTCATGCCAAAAAGGGACGAGCAGACCCAGCTCTACACTATGCAAAGCGATGTCTGGAGCTTGCTGAGAAGGCCAAGGACAGTGATAAGAACTTCAATGACTGGGATATGCCTTTCGTGTACGAAGCGCTAGCTAGAGCCTATGCAGCAGCTGGGAAGAAGACAGAGTGCAAGAAGTACAAACAACTCTCTCAGAAGGCTATCGAAGAGGTAAGCGATCCTGAGGACAAGAAAATCTGCCAGGGCGAACTAGACAAGTTTGATTGCTAGGTTAGAATTGAACAGTCGAAAGAAAAAAGGTGACCTGCGCCGCGGTGAAAACGACGCAGGCTTCCTGAGAGAGGATTGCTCGCGTTAGCAACTCAGCATTCTATTCATGTCTTAGAGCGTCCACCGGATTGAGTTTAGATGCGCGCCAGGCAGGATACAGGGCAAATATCACCGCCACCAATACGCCAAACAACATGGCTCCCAAGATGATTTCCGTTGTCAAGACAGGCGTGATTGTCATCATGCTTGTAGATAGGCCACGGTCGCCCCCAAGCATGCCACCTCCAAACATTGAGCCAGAAAAGGCTGAGAATATAATTGCCATGGAGTAGCCAGTGACAACGCCAACAACAGCTCCTACAAGTCCAACTACCAATGCCTCCGTAAGGAAGATTCCCAAAACGGTTCGACTCTTCATGCCCAAAGCTTTGAGGATGCCAATTTCCCGGGTTCGCTCCAGTAGTGATACGATCATGATATTCATGATGCCAATACCAGCTACCAAGAGCGATATGCCAGCGATTCCAACCAAGAATAGGGAGATGATGTCAAAGACTGATGACATGATCGCAAGAAGGGCTGTGGGTGATGTGACACTTACGAGGCCATCGAATGCGTCTTCAATGGCCTGAGACACAGTTTCGACGAATTCCTCATCATCGCTCACCAACTTAACCGCGATTGAGTTCACCTCATCAGTGTCGAAGAAGGATTGGGCCGTGGAAAGTGGAATGTAGAGACCGAGGTCAGACGGTCCCATTGAGAAACCGCCAATCTCCTCAAGAACTGCTACGACTTCAGCAGTGTAATTCTTCTCCACTATCTCGAGGCCAACCCGATGCGTCCAAGAAATCAGTATGGTGTCTCCAACCTCAGCAAGCACAGTACCATTATCCCATGGGTCTGTAAGTCTTGACCCGATAACCACGGAGTCGTTTGCTGGGGTCTCCGGTATTGATCCCTCCTCAGTCACAAAGCTCGGATATATTGAAGCATAGGCAGCATAATCAACCCCAGTTACACTCAGCGGAAGCTCTGTGGATCCGAAATCAAGCATTACTGATTTCGACATTATGGCAGCAGATGTCTGAACACCATCAATCTCGTTGATTGTATCGGTGTCATTCACAAGCAAGGTGAAGTCAGATGAACCACCACCAAACATCCCAAACGATTGTGTAGATACTGTCACAGTATCACTGGAGAATCCCTCCCCGAGTTCGGAAGTTATCGTAACTTGCAGCCCTGTCGTTATGGAGGTTAGCGCAACAATCGCCGCGATACCTATGACTATGCCCAAAATTGTCAGCCCTGCGCGCATCTTTCTGAGCCGCACAGCCCCAAAGGCGAATGAAAAAACGTCTCTTGACTTCATCTAGTTCACCACATCCGATGCGATGACTCCATCCAGCATGTGCAGTGTTCGACCTGCTTGGCGTCCAATGTTTTGATCATGGCTTACTACAATCAGGGTGACCCCTTGTTCTTCGTTTAGCTGTTTCACAAGGTCCATGATTTCTCCAGCCGTCTTCGAGTCGAGGTTTCCCGTGGGCTCATCCATAAGTATGAAGGCGGGGCTAGCCACAATCGCCCGCGCTACGGCCACACGTTGGCGCTCACCACCGCTGAGTTCAGATGGCTTGTGGTGCATTCTGTCTTCCAGCCCGACGCTTGTCAGCACCTCTTTGGTGCGTTTCTTTCTCTCGCTTCTCGGAACATCGGCAATGGCCAATGGCAATTCCACATTGCCCCGAGCATCTAGCCGCGGAATCAAATTGAAGAATTGGAAAACAAATCCAACGTTCTTCCTTGTATCCGCCAACTGATTATCGCTGAGAGTCGACACATCAACGCCTTCAATCATAAGATTCCCGCTGGTGGGTCTATCAAGAGCACCAATCATGTTAAGCAGCGTTGACTTTCCACTTCCCGAAGGACCCACGATTGCGATATACTCGCCGCTCTCAACTTTAAAGCTGAGTCCACGCAGGGCATTGACAGGAATTTCTCCCATCATGTATGTCTTTGTTATGTCTTCTACTTCCAATACTGTTGTCAATTCTTTACACCTTTACTTATAGCTCACTAATAGCAAAGGTCAGTCAGCAGGTTTCGAGTATTTCTTGACTAGCTTCTCGATCTCATTGGCGAAGCGGATCATCATATCCTCCACCTCGGACATTGCCTCCTCAGAAACATCGATAGCCATGATGCGTCGCAGCGATGCCAATCCCAATAGCACCCTTTGAGGAGGAGGAAGCGATTCAAGTTCGGCATCCGAGAGTCCAGATAGGAAGGGAAAAGAGTGCATTGGAAAATGCCCGAAACCCAGCTTTGCCCGGATTTCTCCACTTCCACAAACGTCCTCCTCGAAGAAAGTCTTGCCTTCTTCAGTGAGTTCATACCTCTTAATTCCATCTTCAACTGGTAGCTCCGTTGTGAGCCCGTCTTTCAGTAGATGTTTCAGCAACGGATACATGGACCCAGGCTTCGGTTTCCAGCGACCACCGGTTTCCTTCTCTATCTCAGAGGTCAATTCGGACCCTGACATGGGTCGCTCCTTGAGAAGCTGCAAGACTCGATACCTGAGGAATCCCTTGGGAACAGCGGCAGTGTGCTGGAGCCAACGCCTCATCGGGTGAGCTTGCCTCATTCGCGTTCGAAACGCTTCCAAACGCTTCTTCGAGAGGTAGTATTTCCCATCTGTGCGTATGACTGGATTGTCCTTACCCTGCGTTGCATCAACTCTCTTCTTCAGTTCCATTGAGAAACCGAGTGCTTTCCATTTGAGAGCGGTCTTAGGGCTTGTCGCGCCCTTCTGAAGGAATACCTCTGCCACTCTAGCAAATGGATGCATGACTTTACACCTGTTATGACCGACTTATGTCATTAGTGATATCACGCGCGATATCAAATGTGATATATATAAGCGTTATGAATGATTCAAACTGCGTGTAGCGACAAAAGGAATAGAGGGCGGCATCCCGACCCAAGACACCGCACCCTATTAGCTGCCTATTCGTTCTCGCTACTCTCAGTAACAGGAGATCCCTCTGTGCCTAGCGTGTCTCCCGACCCGTACTGTGCCTTCAGCGCTTCAAAGTCAAGGTCTATGTCTGTCTTTCTTAGAATCCATGCGGCAACCAGCAAGAACGGAGCAAACAATGGGCCCCACCATAGATAGCCGAATAGTGTATTGCCAGTTGATGTTACAGAATATTCCATGAACCATCCGAGTAAGAAAGCAGAAACAGCTTGGAAGATATTCAAAGGCACGCCCATGAAACCTTCATAGATCCCTGCACGGCTCATCCCCGAAGCTATCTCATCCGCCTGAATGATATCACCCGGGACTATGTACTTCATGAGATAGTAAACGGCCATACAGGCGGCAAGTGGAATGAAATAGAGCGAGGCAACAACCACATTCGACAGCACTCCAGTCAAAGCCCCCAGAAAGGGTGTCATCGCCATGAGTACAGCCAAGAGGAACAATGTGTACAACATCATTCGGCCCTTACCGTATTTCTTTATCGCTTTCAACCAAATGAACAGGAAGATGATGATCGAAACAAGGAGGGCAATTGCAGGCGGGAGTATCTGCTCCATGGTTGTGAGCAGAAGCACAGTTTGAGCATAGCCGACAATCTGAGTTGTAATTGCAGAGAAACTGAACGAGAGAAAGCCCACTATGATTATCCATCTCACGTATGTGGGGTTCTTCATCACTGTAGCAGTTTCTTCCCTCAGACTACGTTTCGGAATTACTATGTCCGGTTTTTCACGAATAAAAGCGATTGAGGGCAAATAGAAAAGGACCGTTATGACGGCGATAGCTATTATGATGGTGAAACCGACTGTGCTCAATCCGGGAGGCGGACCTGCGAGGAATAGAAGTGGTGTCATGAAGCCTAACACAACTCCAAGGCCATTTGCAACCCAGTTTGCGGTGTTTTGCATGCTAGACACAAGTGGCCGCTCATCCGCATCAGTAATTTCTGGCATCCAAGCTTGGAAGGCAGTGAGAAGGAAAGCATAGAAGAACTTGAACAGACAGATCATTAGAAGATAGTAGCCGAATACAGTCAGCTCCAAAGTAGGGTCGCCAGTGTTGATGAACCAGTTGGGTACAAATAGCAGGAAGCCTGTGATGGCAAGACCGGGCGCGCCAATGATCACGAAAGGTTTCCTACGACCCCAACGTGATTCGACAGTGTCGCTGTAATAACCGGTGAGCCAATGAGTCAACCCAATCACCAAATAAGATGTGGCGAGAGCGATACCATCTAGAAACCAACTGATCTCAAAGACAGTGCCGTAAATCCAGAAGGCCGTCAAGCCAGTCAGAGTTAGCAAAAATGACGAACCAAATCGGCCCATTCCATAAGCAACTTTCTTGTAGAAGGGTAGCATTTTTCCACACAACCTTGAATTCTAATGCCAGGAGTAAATTCAACCCTAGAAGGATAGCCGTGATTTAAGTGTCTTGAACCTATGATTTGCTACTCGTTGTTCAATCATCCCTAGGGACACGGTTGATTAGTGCTTCACATCTTGGCCTTCATACTTGCTGGGCTCAGCATCGAAAGTGGTTTTGCAGTAGGGAGCACAGAAGTAGTACCGCTTGCCATTGTAGTCACTGTAAAGTTCTGCAGAAGCAGTGTCCACATCCATCTTGCAGATTGGGTCAATCGCAATCTCTGAAACCGCTTCCTGCGATGTTGGTTCAACATCAGGACCCTCTTCGTGCTTCGCCGGTTTGAACCTGTTAAGCAGTAGCGCATTGGTTACAACACTGACACTGGAGAGCGCCATCGCAAGTCCTGCAAACTCTGGTCGAAGGACAATCCCGAATGCAGGATAAAGCAAACCTGCTGCCAACGGGAGTAATGCCATATTATAGATAAGTGCCCAGAAGAAACCCTGCTTGATCTTGGTCATTGTTCTAGACCCGAGCTCAATTCCTGACACCACATCCATTAGATCATCTTTCACTAGAACGATATCACCTGTTTCAACAGACACATCTGTTCCTGAGCCCAAAGCAATCCCGATATCAGCCTGTGCAAGAGCGGGAGCGTCATTGATACCGTCGCCAGTCATTGCTACAACGTGCCCTTCAGACTGAAGCTGTTTAATCTTGTTCGCCTTCTCAGCCGGCAACACTTCAGCCATTACATTCTTGATGCCTATCGAAGAGGCGATTGCTTGAGCTGTCTTCGTCTTGTCGCCTGTAATCATCCAGACATTGATGCCCATCTTCTCTAATGCCCTTACAGCGTGGGCAGAGGTGTCCTTCAGTTTGTCTGCAATCCCCAGCACGGCTAGAGGCGTCCCATCGGTGGAGATGAAGACAGTTGTTTTCCCCTGTTCCTGAAGCATCGTAGCGTGTCCTTGAAGGTCTCCAAACTCTACTGAGTTCTCACTCATCAGGCGATCGTTGCCCACAAGAAGAATAGAATCTTCAACTGTCGCTTGGACTCCTAGTCCGGTCATTGACACAAAGTCACTAGCTTGCGGAATCTCCATCCCCTGTTCCTCAGCGTAGTAAACGATTGCCTCGGCCAACGGATGCTCGCTGTTCTTCTCCACAGCCGCAACCAGGCGGAGCACATCCTCTTCATTGGCTTCAGATACAACAAGTATGTCAGTGACTGTTGGTTTCCCTATTGTAAGTGTCCCGGTCTTATCAAAGACGATTGTATCGATAGTAGGTATGACTTCAAG